>JBNKDZ010000275.1:0-14148 GCA_050288525.1 Cyclobacteriaceae bacterium | reverse complement strand
CCCGATAAATATAAGGAGTTATTTAAAAACCCGCATGATCTGATCAAAAGAATATGCGTCCAACTATTTTTTATAAATCAAAGTCAATATTTTATAAAAATAATCACAAAAATACCCATCTAACTGATATTTGTTTTTTTCATATGATTTTCTTCGGGAAACAATTTTAATAACTTTACTGCCTGATAATGATGGTATAAAACTTAAAACAAACCTGAAAATGAATTACAGAAAACTTGGCAAAACAGGATTCGAAATCTCCGAAATCAGTCTGGGCACCTGGCAGGTTGGTGGACGTTGGGGAGACCCTTTTGACCATACCAACGCTGATAAGATCCTGAATTCGGCTATAGACGAAGGCATCAATTTTATTGATACTGCTGATGTATATGGCGACGGGAACGGTGAAAGTGAACAGGCTGTCGGAAGAGTCGTGAAGTCCCGTTCCGAACAGGTATTTGTAGCAACCAAATGTGGACGTAGACTGGATCCGCATGTCAATGAAGCCTATCAGCCTGCTGTATTACGAAAATTCGTTGAAGAAAGCCTGAGCAATATGGGACTCGAAACCATTGACCTCATACAACTGCACTGTCCTCCTACCGAAGTCTACTACCGCCCTGAAATATTTGAATTGTTTGACGACCTTAAGAAAGAAGGAAAGATCCGGAATATGGGCGTTAGTGTGGAGAAAATTGAGGAAGCATTAAAAGCAATTGAATATCCCAATGTCACTACAGTACAAATCATTTTCAATATGTTCCGTCAGCGACCTTCTGAATTGTTCTTTAAAGAAGCAAAAAAGAAAGATATCGGCATTATCGTGCGTGTACCACTAGCCAGTGGTTTGCTTACAGGAAAATTCACCAAAAACACAACCTTCACATCCGGTGATCACCGCCAGTTTAACCGAAATGGAGAAGCGTTTGACAAAGGAGAAACCTTCTCCGGTATTGACTACAACACAGGCCTCGAAGCCGTTGAGATGTTGAAAAAGGCATTTCCCGGACAGGATAACCTGGCTCCGCTGGCGTTGAGATGGGTATTGATGTTTGATGAAGTCAGTTGCGTAATCCCGGGAGCTTCCAAACCCGAACAGCTGCTTTCAAATATCCAGGCATCTTCGCTACCTCCTATCTCACAGGATCAGATGAATGAAGTTAAGAAGATCTATGATGAGAAAATAAAAAAACTGGTACACCAGAGATGGTAACTGTTTTATAAAAACACACAAAATAATTTAAGTCAGCTTTCTCAGGCTGACTTTTTTTGTTAAACTATTAAACAAATATTAACTACGCAAAAAGGCTACGCACATCAGGCATATCTTTGAAAAAGATTCAAAAACATAATTACAATGAATATTTTTTACAAACTTTTTCATAAAACAAAAAAAGGACGGTTCCATAATCCTGTTGAAAAAGAACCTGATTTTTCAAGTTATACCAATATTTCAGGCATACAGGAGATCTTTCATCAGATCTATGCACCAGACTCAAAAATAGCGCTTCTTGCAGCAAACACCATTCATGTCATCCTAAGAAATGAATGTTCCTTTATACATGATCAATTGCATTCCTTTCTTAAACATATTGATTTTAAACAGGAAACATTTGAATACCTGATGCGCTTTCCTGTAGACATTCAGGAAAGCCTTTTATGTCTTGCCTCCATGAATCAAAGTGGATTTATACGCGAAAAGGCATTGAAACAATTACAATCCATATCTGAATTCAACTTCCCTTTTATCCTCCAGCGAACAGGCGATTGGGTAAAGCAGGTGCGAAATAAGGCGACGAACATAATCCGGTCCGGCATCACCTATAAGAACACCAGGGTATTCATAAAGAATTATAAATTGGTAGAATGGTTGCTTAACGTTCAGCGTGTAGATCTGAAATTTTTGCATTCGGAAATTTCGGATATGCTTTTTGCTCAGGACAATTTAATTTCCATTATGTTTAATTTACCTTTCTTTTCCGAAGGAGAACGGTTTTTTATTGTTAAATCGCTTATTCATAAACAGTTATTCACAGAAGAACTACTGAGAGTTTGTCTGAATGATAAAAGTCTTCCGATTCGATTTTTGGCGATTAAAAACATATCTCCATCCAAGCATCGTGAACACATTCTAAAAGCCCTTGGCGATAAAAGTATGAAGATCAGGCAATACGCTATTGAACTGGTTCAAGATTCTGATTTCTTTATTTCCAGTGATCATCTGGACCCCTTACTAACGGATGAATCCACTTTCATTCGTAAAAAAACACGATTTCTTCTTCAAAAGATAAAAAACATTGATTTTCATCAGTTCTATATTGAAAACATAAAAGCAAATCCAAAACCAGGTAACATCCTTGGATTGGCAGAAACAGGTACGAAAGATGACATTCCTATTCTGGAAAAGATCCTGAAATCCGATAAATCAAAAAATCGTGCGGCCGCTATTCAGGCTATTTCGATACTTGACTATGAAGCTTCTAAAAAAATTGCTTTAGAGCGTTTAAATGATCCCTCAAATTTTGTCAAGAAGCTGTGTACCAAAGTCATACAAAGAAATAAAGCAAAGAGCGATCTGCCTCAGCTACGAAAAATCTTTGATATTGGAGATACAGACACCAAGAGGATCACACTCAGGTTAATCAGCACCTATGGAGGCTGGGAAATTGCCGGCGATTTCCTAAAAGGAATCAATGAATCGGACACATCACTGAAGCGCCTTTCCGTAAAGCTTTTGAAGAAATGGGTCTTGTATTCCGGAAAATTGGCTACTGAAATTCAAAATTCTGACAAAGAATATGTAATGAATGCATTTAACATATGTAATTTTGATGCGACCGGTTTGCCGGAAGAGACCATCCAAATGATACGGTTTATTTTCGGAGACAGGGTAAATTTGCATTAATTTTTATAATTTTATCATCAAAATTAATTGATATGAAACACGTATTTTTACCCCTGATACTCCTCTCCTTTTCCATTCAGGCCCAAACACAAGACCAGACCGAAGCCTGGATGCAACAACTGAAAAATCCGAAATATAAGATCTGGACCCTCAAACCGGATAATCTGATAAACTGCTATATAAATTTTGACCTCTCCGATCCACTGACGCCAATAAGGCAAATAGTCGGCTTTATCGGGACCGATTACAGGCGAATCCGTATCGATTTTTCATCGGTCACGAAAGACAGTGAGAAACATGATGTATACCATGTTACAGGGTACTCGATTGTCTCAGGTAATAAATGCGACTTTACCGGCACCATCACGATCGAACAGATACGTGAATTTGAAGACATGCATTATGGCCCGGATCTGATCTACAAAGACTCTGCCCTGATAGCACAAGGGGTGATTATCGGAAAATACCTTTTCAAGGAAAATCCAACACAAAAACATGTTGGCACATTCGAAGGCATCATGACGTCCTGGTGGTACGGCGATCAAAACGGGGACATCCATTACGATGATATCGAAAAACATTCCGACAGTTACCGCAACAACCAATACGCCGGCACCTGGATCGAATACGGAAAAACAACTGGTAAACCCTGTAACTGGGGTGAATGCCGTATCCCCTTTTCCGGCGATCTCGACATCGGAGCCGGAGCGTTTTCGGTAAATCCGGATTATAAAGACCGGGGCTGGGAGGATTATTAACCGTAGCGCATGGAAGCAGTCATTTTTATAGGTATTCAGGCTTCCGGGAAGTCAACTTTTTATAAAGAATTCTTTTTTAACACGCATATGAGAATCTCTATGGACTTGTTGAATACCCGGAATAAAGAACAAAAATTTCTTGATACCTGTTTTTCAGTTCATCAGCCGTTTGTAGTTGATAACACCAATCCGACCTTTGAAGAACGGAAAAAATACATACTTCAGTCAAAGGGAAACAAGTACAAAGTAATCGGGTATTATTTTAAATCAGATTTTGATAGTGCCCTACGTAGAAATTCTAAAAGAAAAGAATGTATTCCTGAAGTTGGCATAAAATCAACCTGCAAAAAGCTGCAAATTCCGGATTTTTCTGAAGGTTTTGATGAATTGTACTATGTTGAGATCATGGATGATACATTTATAATAAAGGAATGGGAAAATGAAATTTGACGAACTTGATAAAAAAATGAGGATCTATGAATCCTCCAACGATACCTCCGTGTTGCCGGAAATATATATCGTCGCAAGAATAGACGGGCGGGGATTTACGAAGCTCACGAAGGAAAAACATGATTTCATTGCCCCGTTTGATGAACGGTTCAGGGATCATATGATTGAAACAACCAGACACCTTATGAACTGTGGTTTCAAAATTGTTTACGGATATACTCAAAGCGATGAAATTTCCCTGCTTTTTGATCTGAATGAAACCGCTTTTGCCCGAAAACGCCGTAAACTGATTTCCATACTGGCAGGCGAAGCCAGTGCCCGGTTCAGCTTATTGCTGGGCTCCATGGCAGCATTTGATTGCCGGATAAGTGAATTACCCAACAAACAGCTGGTGGTCGATTATTTCAGGTGGCGCAATGAAGATGCGCACCGGAATTCATTAAATGCATACTGTTACTGGAAGCTACGGGAGCATAATTTCAATAAAAGGGATGCCACAAAGCAAATCGAAAAGAAAAGTATTGCAGACAAAAATGAACTTTTGTATTCCTACGGGATAAACTATAATGACCTGCCCAACTGGCAAAAACGAGGCACTGGATTGTATTGGAAAACCATCACCGTGGAAGGTTATAATCCAAAAACGAAAAAGAAAGTAAATGTAAACAGGAATCAGCTTTTTACAGATATTGAATTACCGATGAAGGATGAATATGATTCTATGATCCTGAAAATTATTGACCAATCCTTGTAATGCGTACATTTTCGTTTTTTTTACTAATGTATTTTTTGGTTGCTTGTGGACCTGATCTAAAATCCGAAATCGACAATAACATCCCCGATTTAAATAAACTCTATTCTCTTCACAGCCTATTGCCGGAAGCCCTGCCTGGCGACTGGAGGTTTGAACATCCTGAAACAGATCAGACGTACAAAGAATACAAACAAAAGCAATCGAGAAAATATTCCGATACCATAAACACCATTTATATATGCCTTATTGGTGATTTCTCCAAAAAAGATCACATCATGATAGACGAGTTAAAAAGCTTCATGAACCTATTCTATGCATTAAACATTCAAATAACAGATACATTAGATGCTTCAATTTTACCTGACAAAGCAAAAAGATATCATTTAGGCTCGGAACAATGGAATTCAAAATACATTCTATATGACATTCTGGAACCAAGACTTCCTGCTGACGCATTAGCTTATATAGCTCTTACAAGTAATGACTTATTCCCCAATGACAAATGGAACTTTGTATTCGGACAGGCTTCCCCAACACACAAAGTTGGTGTAGCATCATCATACTGGTTTAAAACCAATACCAATTCCGAATCTGCCTTTAATTTTACGCTAAAACGTATCCTTCGTACAGCCATCCACGAAACCAATCATATATTTGGATTAAAACATTGTAGTAAATTTTCCTGCCTTATGAATGGAAGCAACAGCCTTGCAGAAGCTGACAAAAAACCTCTCTGGCTTTGTCCGATATGTTTGGCAAAACTATGTTGGTTTACACAAAACAACCTCCAGGAACAGTTTGATTCAATTGCTATATTTATAAAAAATCATCAGTATAACACTGAATATCAGTACTATAATAACGCTATTAAGATACTTTCAGATTAATTCACCTACCCACCCTAATCGCTGTCAGTAGTTTAGCCTGCGTAACTACTGACTACAAATGAATAACAGGAACTGTGTTCCGTCACTTGTAGACAAAGCACCTCACTTGAGGCAATCATTTTTGACCAACCATATTCTAAAAATATGTGTATTCTGGCTGTTGATATGGATGTTTGGTCGGTTTTCGTTGGGCTTTGGTTCTTTTTAAGTTGTTATGCTATTTGAAGGTTCCGGGCGGATGCCCTATCTGATGGTAGGTCGTAGGACCGCTATGCTAAACCTACAACCAGTTTAAGAGGACAGCTACGCTAAACCTCAACCAGGATTAAGTTAAGAAATAAAAAAAACTGGCTTCCATGAACACTCAGAAAAGCCAGCCTCTCTTATCCATTTAATTACTCTTACTTCAGATCAAATCCTTTTTTCAAACGTATATCTGCGGAAGAACTACCGATCATGATCTCAAATGCTCCTGGTTCGGTGATAAATTCATTGGAGTCGATATCGTAAAACGACAGTTGAGATGACGATAGCACAAATTCTACGTCCTTCGATTCGCCGGCTTTCAGGCTGATCCGCTTAAAACCTATGAGTTTTTTGATCGGCATTTTTACAGACGATTCCAGATCCTTCACATATACCTGAACAACTTCATCTCCATCAACAGTACCGGCATTTTTTACAGTGCATGAAATGGTCAGCTCTTCGCCATCTTTCAGGCTTTCTGATGAGAGTCCGATATTTTCATATTTAAAGGTTGTATATGACAGTCCGTGACCGAACGGGTACAACACCGGATCCTCGAAATACATGTAGGTCCGTGCATTGTTGATAAGGTCGTAATCGGCAAATGGCGGCAACTGTTCGGTAGAAGCATAGAATGTCGACGGCAATTTTCCTCCCGGATTTACATCACCGAACAGCACATTCGCAAGCGCTTCCCCTCCTGACTGGCCGTTAAACCAAGTTTCTACGATAGCTGAAGCATTTTCTTCGCTGCCCATCATAGCTAATGGTCCACCATTGACAAGCACAACCACGATATTCTTATTTACCTTAGCAACTTCATTGATCAGTTCCCGCTGCATTTCCGGCAAGGAAATATCTTCCCTGTCCAGTTCTTCTTCCGAAAGTCCCGGTATGGTTCCAAGCACCAACACGACCACATCCTTATCTTTGGCAACTTCTTTGGCTTGTTCATAATCCGCAGATCCCAGATCCCACATCAGCCGGGCTGAAGCTCCCAGGATATTGTCATAAAATTCAAAGACGACTTTGTATTCTTTTCCTGCTTCCAGGTCGATCTTTACGCTATTCGGTTTTTCGCCGTGATCATTCCAATCGTCAATAAGAAGTTTTCCGTCGAGGTACAGTCGGGCGCCATCATCTGAACGTGTACCAAATTTATAGGTACGTGTTTCAGGTGGAATGATCGTACCTGTCCAACGGACGGAGAAGAAGTCTTCAGATACACCAGCCCCAGGTGCTCCGCCAAAGCTGAAGTTAACCATGGAGTCGATACGGGTAAACACCGGAGCTCCCTCAAGGTTCATATTATCAAAATACTCCCCTTTCATGCCGGTTTTGTCAGAACCTTCTACTTTCCCAAAATAGTGTTTGTCAATCGGGATCATCAGACCGCCACCGATCTGGCTTCCTTCCGTATATTCTGTTTTGATATCAAATTCAGAAGCTTTCTTTTGGATCCCTTCAAGTGGGCTTATGCAGATATTTGGTGTTCCGCTGTAGATTCCCAGTTCGCATGCTTCGGCATTCGGGCCGATGATGGCAACAGACTTAATTTTCACCGGATCCAAAGGTAGAATGCCGTCATTTTTTAATAACACGATCGATTTTTGAGCAGCTTCCAGAGCCAGGGCGCGATGCTCACTGCAATCCAGTTTCTCGTCCGGGATGTTTTTATACGGAACAATTTCTGCCGGGTCAAACTCACCCAATCTGAAACGGGCACTTAACACACGTTTAAGGGCGACATCAAGATCTTTTTCATCCACATATCCACTATCAAGGGCTTCTTTGAGATAATTTTTATAGTAATCGCCGCAATTCAGGTCACATCCGGCGAGAATACCCCGTGCAGATGCTTCAGCTCCGGTATTAAAAAATTTATGTCCGTTGACCATATCATTTATAGCACCGCAATCCGACACCACATAGCCTTCAAAGCCCCATTTTCGGCGTAAGACATCCGTTAGCAAATAATAATTCCCACAGCTGGGCACATTATTTAATTCGTTGTATGCACCCATGATTGAATAGGCTTTACCCTGGACGATGGCTTGTTCGAAGGCTGGCATGTAATATTCCCACAAACTTCTCATATCCACATCCGACGAACCGGAATGTCGCCGTACTTCTTCGTTATTGGCAATAAAATGTTTTGGTGTAGCAATAGTTTTGAAATAATACGGATGATCGCCCTGCATTCCTTTTATAAATGCAACGCCCATTTTAGAGAGTAAATAAGGGTCTTCGCTGTACGATTCTTCGTTCCTTCCCCATCTTGGGTCACGGGCGATATTTACTGTCGGGCTCCAATACGTAAGGCCATCTCCCTCCAGGTTATTTTTAACTCTGGCTTCTTCGGAAATGACAGAGGATACGTTGTTGATCAGTTCCGGATCCCAGGTAGCTCCAAGTGCAATTGCCTGAGGAAATGATGTCGCACCGGGGAGTCGCACTCCGTGCAATGCTTCATTCCAGTAGTTATATTCAGGTAATCCCAACCGAGGTATGGCCTCCGATTCATTTACGAGCTGGTCAATTTTCTCTTCAACCGTCATCAAGCTTACTAAATCATTAAGCCTGGACTGATATTCATTGGCTGTGTAGACATTAAGGATCAGTTCGTCAGACACCTGACCTTCTTTGGTTACAGCAGTTAATGATATCAGATAATATCCTGGCCGGGAGAACGTAACTTTCGTTTCAGTCTGATCCGGATTTTCAAATACTACTCCGTCAGAAGGTGTCGCTTTCCAGCTTATCGATGCTTTTTTCGCTGAAACTTTCCCTTGGAGTGTTATAGTTTTATTTGCTTCCCAGTTGACAAACATATCTTCACCTGCTTCAACACTTTGTGAAAAAGCCGGTCGTAGTATGCTGAAAAATGTAAAACCGAGGACAGAAAATAATATCTTAAATTTTAAGTTCATCATAATATGATTTTCGGGTTTAGAAATTTTATGGCACAAACTTATTCATTCATTTGTAAAAACCATGAATGTCTCAAAAAATATGTGATATAAAGGTGTAATCAGGATAAAATGGATCAATCAGTATTTCCCGGCATAAAACGCTTTGCGCTACGCCCTTTACCCTCTGCCTTCCGATAAAATTCTTTTCATCATCACAAAAAAAGAGGCTGCCTTATTCAGACAACCTCTAAACAATAAACCCCTCTCTCACACAAAAACAGTTCTGTTTCTATCTGTAAATCAGCACCGGAATAGCAAAACTGTAGTCTGCTATAAATACCGCGATTTCATCTGACAGGCAATTCTCTTCTTGCTTTTTACACGGTCCAACCAGTATCAGATCGGCAACTTTTTGAAGTGCAAAGTTGAATATCCTTCTTGCCATATTGCCTTTTCGGTCAAGGTGAATAGAGCAATCTGTCACATTTAATGATTTATCAAAATCGCTTACCATCTTATGATATTCATTTTTTGCTTCTTCTTCAGCTTTGGTAAAATAGCTGACATGTGATATACCTTCCTTTTTAACTTGTTCCGGAATTCCACAAACATGTACAGGTATAACTTCGACACCAGGGTGTTTCATCTTGTACAACAACGCTGTTTCCAACACCCTGCCTGAATCGTCTGAGAAGTCAACAGGCACTACCACTTTTTTATATCCGTTTTTATAATGAACAGGAACAATAAATGTTGACCCCGGATTCTTACGGATGATCTCTTTGGTCCGTTCAGAAATACCCAGCCTCAGATTCCTTCCCAGCACCAGCAGATTCACGTTAAACTGTTCAACAGTATTAATAATCACCCCTACAACATCTCCTTCACCAATAATTAACCTGTACTCAATCGATTTGAAATATAAATCGATCTTCTTACGCATAAAGTGGATTATGTTATTTCTATCAACTAACAATGCGGAACTTTCTCCTTCATTATGCTCTTCGGAAACATGTAAAAGAAGCACCTGATCCACTTCAATTTCACCACATCTTATCTGGTATCCTAAATGTTCCATTATCGTATGGTCCTTTTCTGATCCATCAAGACAAATCATGACTTTTTTATATTTGTGCATACTAAAATTATTTAGTGTTACTATTAATTGTACAAGTCATGAATATTAACGGATAGATTATGCATGGTTTATTGCATAATGATTGTTATGAATGGTACATTTCAGACATTTAATTTTAAATCAGAATGTATTTAATGTAACAAATATCACATAACACTAATTTTTAAGGTTATGTGACATAATTACACATTGCTAAAATTGCAAATATAAGTCAGCGCAGAATCAGCAGTTTAGTTTCAGTACACGCAAACAGAAGGACATGCCTGTGTATATTTTATCGATATATAATAAAAAAGAATTCGGATAATATCAAAACTCAAACACGTCAAAAATTATAAAAAAAGAAGATTAACAGCCAAATATCAGGGTTACCAAACAAAAAATTAAAATGGTAAATCATTAGGATCATATCCGTAAGTCATATCTGATTCATCTTTTAACGTATTCAGGATAACTTTACCGGGATTATTAAAAAAACGATTGTGCCAATGGATCATCTCCTCCTTGTCATCATTGGTGTACACGATCTGCGGAATATGAAGATATGGTTTCATAACATTCGCTAATTCATAATAAAGGGACATATCAATACCGCTGTTGATATCACCTGTTTCAGGTCTGGTTCCTGCCCGGATAATAACCCCTTTCTGATCTATAGAGGTCACTTCTATTTGTGAGGACAAAATCTCCCTGAGAAACAATTCTCCCCCCAGTTTTTCAGTTAAGGTTGGTCCAAATGCGGAAAGCCAGTATATACCGGCGACCTTTTCACCTATATCAATTGCTACTGCTGAAACATCAAGTATATCCAGGGTTTGAAAACATCTGGTATATAGTATTGCGTGTTTAATATAGTGACCATAAGATAACGCCGGGCTTGCATATCCAAAACTCTCATCGAATCGGCAAAAATCAGGATTGGAAATGGTGTTTACATACTTGAATTTTGATTACCGGATCCGAAGAATGATATATACTACTAATTGGATTGAAAGGCTTAATAAATCCTTCCGGAGAACCCTTAAAATGAGAAATGCATTACCTAATCCTAAGTCGGTAATTACATTGCTTGGATTCGTAGCTATGGAAATGGGAGATAAAACTTATAGTTATCCCATAACTAATTTTAAATTTGATGAAAACTTTAACTAAAATTGTAGAAGTTAACAGTGAAAAACCTCTTCTCCAGACACAATCTGGGACAGTACCTTTCCCAAAGTCTATTGGTACTCATGAAATAATTACTTTATTTTTACAAAAAAAAGGCATCAGATAATCCAATGCCTTTTTATTTTTATTTTTAGTTTATTTTTATGGGAAACGTACTGCGGCCGTAGCTGAAGGAGGGTATACGATATACACCTTTCGGTTATTGCTCGCCATCCTTTCCAGAATATTTATCATAAATTCTCTATAGCTTACAGTATATTCAGATCCTGTCTGATTAACCATAAAGAATCCTCTCGGTCCAATGCCCATAGGATCTTTGATACTTAATCGTGCTTCACCTGTATTCGGGTCAAATGACATGCCACTGATAACCAGGCCATACGATTCGTTTGTATCAGCTGAAAGCAGGGCGATTGGTCCGTCCTGCAATAATCCATAGAATCCTACAGCTGAGTAGCACATATTTATTTCTTCCGGCGTTAGCGCAAGAGCATGGATCACTTCTGAAATATCATTTGGAATACCTGCGATATGGCGTCCGGGCTGACCGGCATTATCCCGAACCATAGCATCAACATCCGGAGTACACTGGCACGCCCAGGCATGTATCATCACCATTGCCGCTTTCCAGGAAGGCAATTGGCTATTTTGGGATTCAAGAAATACCTGATAATTTATGGTTGTCACATTCGGAGGTAACAATGCATCTGAAACAGCCAAACCAGCTCTTCGTCCGCCGGGTATAAAATGCCCCAGCATTCGTTTTCGCTGACCTACAGTAAACATATACATACAACTATCGTCGGTATAGTCCATATAATTCATAAACATAACAGGATCCGTAATTCCCGGACAACCTGCCGCAGCAGTACAACCACCTGAATCATCACGTTGGGGGGGTGTGTCAGCTACGCTATCCTGATCAAGACAACCTCCCTGGAACGTATGATATAAATCAAGGTAATGTCCTATCTCATGAGTAGTTGTTCGCCCAAAATGATAAGGGCTTTGGGCTGTTCCTTTTGTTCCGAAACATGTATAATCAATTGCTACTCCCTGGATCATATTCGTATCAGCCGGAAAGGTAGCATATCCCAACAGCGAATTGACCGGATTCGTGCCATTATGATCCCACAGGTCACAGACCCAGATATTCAAGTATTTATCCGTATCCCATGCAACTGTTCCGTCTGTTGCCTGTTTAACCTTTTCACAGTCAAGGGCATTATCGAAAACAAATTCTGATTTTGTTGTACGCCTGCGAGTGATACCATTTGTAGCAGTACCATCCGGTTTTCGTTTTGCCAGTTCAAACTTCAGATACGTTTTGGCAGCAATCGCTTTATAGGCAGCAGGTGCTCTGTTTATCTCATTCAGATTCAATTTTTGATAATCTCTGTTTAATGCTATGATCTGTGACTGGATCTGATCATCCCGGATATATTCCGTGGTATCATGATACACAATATGCACAACAACCGGTATTGTTATTGAGCTATGATGTAGAGTCGGGTGAAACGGAAACTTTTGCGTCCATTCTTTGATCATTGTTTCCAATCTTGAAATATACCCCCTCAGTCCTGAATCTCTTTCCAGAGATTTCTGCAACAGGTCATCGGCTTTACACCTTTGAGCATTGCCGGGTGAGGTGTACACAAACATTATTGCAATAAAAATGAATAGTATTTTCTTCATGTTTAATTTCTTTTATATAAACACATTGAATTTTAAGGAAAACTCATTGAAGCAGTGGCTGACGGAGGATAAACAATATATACCTTCCGGTTATTGCTCGCCATCCTGTCAAGTATATTTACCATAAAATCACTGTAACTTACCGTATATTCGGATCCGGTTTGATTTAAATAAAAACCACTTGGTCCGACACTCAACGGGTCTTTAATACTTAACCGTGCAGCTCCTGTATTCGGATCAAAAGACATCCCACTTACTACAATGCCATAAGATTCATTCGTATCAGCTGATAGCAAGGCAATGGGGCCGTCCTGTAATAATCCATAAAAACCTACTGCCGAAAAACACATATTGATCTCTTCCGGGGTCAGGGCAAGTGCATGAATCACCTCTGAGATATCATTTGGTATTCCTGTAATATGGCGACCTGGTTGCCCTGCATTATCACGCACCATTGCGTCAACATCCGGAGTACACTGACATGCCCAGCCATGTATCATTACCAAAGCTGCTTTCCAGGAAGGCAATTGACTGTGGTGAGGCTCCAGATATACCTGATAATTTATTGAGGTGACATTAGGAGGTAACAAGGCTTCCGATACAGCTAATCCTGCACGTAATCCTCCAGGAGCAAAATGTGCAAGCATTCTGGATCTTTGGTCAATAGTGAACATATACATACAACTATCGTTTGTATAATCCATATAGTTCATATGCATTACCCCTCTCGTACTTCCGGCACAGGTATTTGGCGGAGTAGCACCCGGACAACCGGAAGATGACGCGCTCTGTGGTGGCGTATCTGCAACACTGTCAAGGTCGCTGCAACCTCCCTGGAATGTATGAAACAGATCCAGATAATGTCCGATTTCATGCGTACCTGTTTTTCCCATATGATAGGGTCTGGTGGCAGTACCAGTAGTTCCAAAATACTTATAATCAATTACAACACCTTGTATGTTATTTGTATCCGGAGGAAAAGTGGCATATCCTAACAACTGATCAACAGGGGTTGTCTGCCCATAGCGGATCATCCACAAATCACAAACCCACAGATTCAGATACTTCTTGGTATCCCAGGCAGCAGACCCATGTGTGGCTCTTTTAACTTCTTCACTATCATGTCCGTGTGAAAGATTCGAATCATAGACAAACTCTGTTTTTGTGGTTGAGTCACGCACGATCCCGTTTGTTGCTGTACCGTCAGGCTTTCGCTTTGCCAGTTCAAACTTC
>JBNKDZ010000274.1:0-17420 GCA_050288525.1 Cyclobacteriaceae bacterium | reverse complement strand
GAAAAAAGTCCGGATTGGCAACAAATACCGTATTAAAATGATTGAGTTTTAGGAGGATCATACAAACGGATCTTCATAAATATAAAAGATAAATACAGATGACAACAGAACAAATGAAAGAGTTAAAGGTCAGGATAACGGCCTTAAGGAGGTATCTTTGACTATGATAATAAAGTTGAAGAAATAAAAACAGAAGAAGAAAAAACCACCCAACCCGGATTTTGGGACACGCCAAAAGAAGCCGAGGTGATTATCCGGCAAATCAAATCCCTGAAAGTATGGACAGACAGTTTCAGTAAGGTCAATACCTTATTTGAAGATCTGGAGACGTTAAAGGAATTTTATGACGAGGGGGATGTTGATGAAGCAGAAATAAACAAAGAATATGACAAAGTCGTCTCTTTGCTGGAAGAGTTGGAGTTTAAGAAGATGCTGAGCGGTGAAGAAGATCAGTTAAGCGCCATTATGGAAATAAACCCGGGTGCCGGAGGAACAGAGAGTCAGGATTGGGCCGAACTGTTGTTGCGAATGTACACGATGTGGGGTGAAAAAAATGATTATAAAGTACGACAACTATCCTATCAACCCGGCGATACTGCAGGTATTAAATCAGCCACCCTCGAATTTGAGGGAGATTTTGCCTATGGATATTTAAAAGCCGAGATCGGTGTACACCGCCTTGTCCGCATCTCTCCTTTCGATTCGGGAGGCCGCAGACATACGTCTTTTGCTTCGGTATTTGTTTACCCTGTTGTAGATAATTCCATTCAGATCGATATCAACCCGGCAGATATAACCTGGGAAACCTATCGTTCGGGAGGAGCCGGCGGTCAAAATGTAAACAAAGTCGAAACTGCTGTTCGGTTAAGGCATGCACCCTCCGGCCTAATCGTAGAATGTCAGCAGGAACGGTCTCAGCTCCAGAATAAGGAAAAAGCACTTAACATGCTCAAGTCAAGGCTATATCAACTTGAAATTGAGAAAAAGAACGAAGAAAAAGCCAAAATTGAATCGACAAAGATGCGAATCGACTTTGGCTCTCAAATACGGAACTACGTTCTGCATCCATATAAACTTATAAAAGACAATCGCACAGGAGTCGAAAGAACAGATGTTTTGAATGTTCTTAACGGAGACCTTGATGATTTTATTAAAGCATTTCTTATGCAAAAATAGGCTATAAGTTAAATGAATTTTATACAAAAAAATTTTAAATTAGTACAATGGGTTATAAAGAAATTATTATTTCGATATAATCTAAATTAATTTCTATAAACAGATTGGATATATATTTCACAAATGGTATAAATACATATCGAATCGAAAACGTACAAAAATTATGACACTTGACAGAAGATACGCGTGCGGTCCGGATGAATTCAGAAAGCTTGGAACGCAAGAACTGAGAAGTCATTTTCTAATCTCACAAATTTTAGTAAAAGACGCAATTAAAGGAGTTTACAGCCATTATGACCGAATGATCACAATGGGCACTGTGCCATCCGGAAAGGATGTGGCATTATCCAATTTTTTCAACTTCACCAAAAAAGATAATTTTCTTGACCGAAGGGAGCTTGGAATCATCAATATCGGAGGTAAAGGAAGTATTTCCGTTGATGGCACATCTTTTATAATGGAAAACAAAGATTGTCTTTATGTCGGAATGGGCACAAAAGAAGTGATTTTTAAAAGTGAAAACCCGGCAAATCCTGCCCAATATTATATGTGCTCTACTCCTGCACATAAAAACTATCCAACAACAAAAGCAGCAAAAGCAGAGGCAAATCCTATCGAAATTGGTGACATCGAAAAGTGCAATGAACGGACTATTTATCAGTACATTCACCAAAACGGTATAAAAAGCTGTCAGCTTGTTATGGGTTTTACCGAATTGAAACCTGGTAATGTGTGGAACACATTTCCCCCACATGTTCATGATCGCCGGATGGAGGTATATTTCTATTTCGATCTGTCAGAGGATCAGATGGTCTGTCACCTTATGGGAAGGCCGGATGAGACAAGGCATGTGTTTGTTAAAAACAATGAAGCCGTGATATCACCGGACTGGTCCATACACTCAGGTGCTGGAAGTTCGAATTACAGCTTTATCTGGGCCATGGGGGGCGAAAACATGGAATTTACGGACATGGATCCGGTTATTGATATATTGAAATAAAAAATTTGAGGAGGACAAATTGTCCTCCTCACCTATAATTGAGAATCAAGACTTTCAGAATTAATTATATTGCGCCAGACCGATCGGAGTTGACATGGAATAAAACTGATATTGAATGTACAGTTTGAATAAACTATTACTAAAGTCCCCTGCTTTCAGATTATTCATGATTTTCCGATATATAGCTGACGGATCGGATCCGGCCAGAAAATTGAGCTTCGTGAATTCATAATACACCTTTCGCATAGGCTCCGAAGGAGACAGCTTATTAATCTGAAATGCGATACAGCCATCGATCAACCTGTATTGTTGCAGGTCCAGATTAATGGAACTATAATCGGGAAGTCTGGTCGATTCATCGGAATCAAAGATCCATTCATACATTTCCAGATAACTTTCTTTTGAAGCATTCTCCAGATAATCACTATTGATCAGAAAAGCTTCCAGTTTATTTAATTCCGCTTCTAACGAAACACCGGCCTTATTATATTCTTCGATTATACAATTATAAATACCCTCCTCTATCTCACTATTGAAACTCTGCTGCGCCTGTATAAAATTGGCCGAAAATACCATAATTGAGAGAATTACAAAATTTTTCATTTTTAACATGAATTTAGAGTTTCGATGGACGACGAATTATACATACATACAACCAAAGCTATATGTAAAATTGAAATAAATAATTCCTTTCGGGTTGGATCTAATTATTGCTATACGGTAAAATAATTGCTATGATAAATGTACATATTACCTGAATTTAAAAAATACTGAATTTTAACCTGTTTTTGTCACAAGTAACAAATAGACCATATTTAGCATGTTCCGGTTTCTCGGTAATATTTAAACATCAAAATATAACTCATTGACATTATGGTGATTACAAATCATTTTTCATATATCTCATCCAAACAGGACAATAATCCGGTTAATACAGATTTTTTCTTAAATTTGTATTTGATACGTATATGAACACATACCATCAACATATAACCTCACTTCTGTTTCTGATATTTATCATTCCGGTAATATATCAGCCCATCCATGTTCTGTCTCATCATAAACAGGATCATATAAAAAAGGTCGGATGTTGTATTGTTGAAGAGTCCCATGAATGCGCTATTTGTAATTTTGAGTATACTTCACTTCACACAAACAATGTCTTCACAAAACCGTTTATAAATCGTGTATACCTGCATAATGTTGAGTCAATGCATGAATCCTGTTGCCTTTTCAATTCATCATCGCATCAATTATTACGTGCCCCTCCCTGCCGGAATGTGTAGGATCTGACTTAAAAGATCGTATAGACATTTTTTGATTTTATTCTTCAGACATTTAAAAATACTTCATGAAGAAGTTAATATTTGTTATTTATTTAATTATTCTTAACAACCTGTCGCCTGCTCAAAACATCAGCAGTCTCTCGGGAATTGTCAGGGATAATACAGGCAATCCGCTGCCCGGGTGCCACATTCATATTTTTGACTCAATTTGTCATATTACAGACACAAAAGGTGCATTTTTAATATCAGACATTACCCAGCCGGATATAAAACTTACAGTCAGTTATGTGGGATATATAACCCTCGATACAACAATAATCTTGTCAGGACACTACCATGTCATCATTACACTTCATGAAGATTTAAAGACCATGGGAGAAGTTGTCATTCACGGATCCAGGATAGACACCACCAAATCGTTAAAAAACGAGGTTATCGATGCTGCATTTATGACTAAAAACCTTTCGGGTACCTTTGTCAAAGCTCTTGAGAAATTGCCAGGTGTTAATTCCATGGATATTGGAGCGAACTCTTCAAAACCAGTAATACGTGGTATGGGATTTAACAGGGTTGTTGTTACGGAAGGAGGAATAAAGCAGGAAGGTCAGCAATGGGGTGCGGATCATGGCATTGAAATCGACCCGTTCGCCATTGAAACAGCCGAGATCGTAAAAGGCGCATCTTCCATCGAGCATGGAAGTGAAGCCATTGGAGGATACATCAATATAATAAACGACGAATTACCTGCTGAAGAAAAGATTACCGGTAGTCTTAATCTGTTGGGTAAAACAATAAATAACACGCTTGGGGGATCATTATTCCTTCAATCCAGAAAAAACCATTTCTATTACAAAATACGTGGGACCTACATTGGTTTTGGCGATTATTATGTTCCGGTTGATACCATTACCTATCTTACCCGCAACATCCCTGTATACAACAATCATCTTAAAAATACAGCCGGAATGGAAAGCGATTTTTTTATTCAGACCGGCTATTTGTCCTCCGCCTATAAAACCTCCATCAGCTTTAGCTCCGTATACCAAAAATCAGGCTTTTTCCCTGGGTCACACGGTATACCCGATTTATCCAGGGTATCAGACGATCACAATGCCCGGAACATTGATTATCCCTATCAGAAAATCCGTCATATTAAGATCATCAACAATCATGAGCTAAGCATTTCCGGAGGTACATTGTTTGCGGATTTCGGATTTCAGCATAATAAAAGAGGCGAATGGAGTTATTTTCACACCCATTTTCCCGGCCAGGAACCTCCAGATGTAAATCCGGATATGGAACAGCACTTTGATCTGATAACGTACAGTGTAAATGCTAAATACAAAAAAGACCTGAGCACCCGGCAAACCATTACGCTGGGCACGCAAAATCAATGGAAAAACAATACCATTGACGGGTATGGATATTTTATGCCGGAATATACAAGTCAGTCCTATGGCGTTTTCATAAAAGATGACATCAGATTTTCAGACAAATGGGGCATAAACGCCGGAATACGCTACGACTATCAGCACATAAATACTAAGGGGTTTTATGATGATATCCTGTACGATTTTCTCATTTCAACCGGAACAGAACAGGGTCAGGCAACAGACTATGCCAACCGCAGTACAGATAATAAAGGAGTCTACCAAAATATATCATGGCTTCTTGGAATGACCTATTCACCATGGCCACATACATTGATGCGGGTAAATGCCGGAAAAAGCTTTCGCAGTCCAAATGCCATTGAACTATCATCAAACGGCATCCATCATGGTTCATTCAGGCATGAGACCGGCAATCCGAACCTCAGATCAGAGGAGGGTTATTATATTGATGGCAATGTCGAATGGGGCAGGAATTCCAGCCTCATATCACTAAGTTCATATTTGTACTATTTCACAAATTACATCTTTCTGAACCCTACCGGAAACTGGTCAATATTACCTGACGGAGGGCAGATTTATGAATATACAGAGTCAAAAGCCATGCTGTCGGGTATAGAAGCAGGATTATCCCACAAATTCGGCTCTTCATTTAAAGCAGAAGCCAATCTTGAATACATCTTTAACAAACAGATCAATGAGGATGCCTCGCTGGAATACCCGCTTCCATTCACTCCCCCACTGAACGGGTATGTTGAACTGAACTATTTGGTTACGGATAAAAGCAGTTTTATGGAAAACACAACTGTTTTTCTTCATTCGAAATTTGCATTAGAACAACAGAGGATATCCAGAAATGAAGAAACAACTGATGGGTATATCCTTTTTGGTGTTGGTGTGGAGTCAACGATACATATGGGTATTCCTGTCGAAATTGTATTAAGACTTGACAACATCTTTAATACGAAATATTTCAATCATATAAGTTTTTACCGAAAGCTAAACATCCCTGAGCAAGGGCGAAATATTCAAATGCATATAAAGATTCCTATAAACATTCATATGGGTCAATGAAAAGACACCTAAATATTGTCCTGTTTTTCTGTGCACTGATAATTATCCCGGAATTGTCGGACGGTATACATTACGCGTTTTTTCACACAAGCCATCAGAAAAAGCCCACAACGAAAAAGGAAATATCTGCCCAACATCAATCATTCAGATGTCCGTTTGATCACATCCGTTTTTCTCCGTATATCGTACGATATTTCCAACCTCCGAACAGCCATTATTCCCTATGTGATAAAATCTATACAATCAAAGATACGAATCCCCAAAAAATCATATTTCGTTTCTTTAATTCCAGGGCACCTCCATTCAACCATTTTTTTTTGCTGAATGAAATCACTTAATTAATATTAAAACGAAAGAAAACATGAAAAATACCATAAAGATATCAACATATATCCTACTTGTTTTTACCGGTATTGCTGCTATTTCATGCAGCAGTTCGGATCTGGACAATACGAAACCAACTATAAATAATATTTCTCCGGTACATTATGATGTTTTATATGTAGGAGAGAGCATCCCATTTAAATGTACATTTTCCGACGATGTTGAACTTCAATCCTATAAAATTGAGATCCATAGCAATTTTGACGGCCATACCCATGGAAGTCGTATAAATGACACTGAAGATAGCCATCCGTGGACGTATTCAAAAACATGGGAATTTGAAGCCGGGAAACAGTCTGTTACGGAAGAACATCAGGAGATTCAAATTCCGTTAACCGTATTAGGTGAAAATAACCAAATGGAGCCATTAGCTACCGGAAACTATCATTTCGGGGTATATTGTATGGATGCCGCAAAAAATGAATCCATGGTTTTCGTGGAAGTGTTTATTGAAGAGAAGTAAAAATAAAAAAGTGACAGTGGACAAATATGATTCACTGTCACTTTTTAACGCTTAAAATTATTTTGCTGTGTTATTAGTTATGGACGGCGAATAAAATAGCGCCGGAATTATGTAGATTTTAAGCGGTTAAAAAAGGAGACATATTTAAAACATGCCTCCTTTACATTATTATTAATACTTCTAATTAATAGAAAATGATATCAACATCAGGTCGTATACTTTTATACTTATCAACCTCTTTTTTGGATACTTTTGCATTAAAGCATTCGATTTTTTTCAATTCCATTAAGGTAATCAACGGAGACAAACTGTTAACGGAAGTACTTGAAAACTTGATCTCACGAAGATTTTCAAGGTTTCGGATATGTTTGAGATCCGTCACTTTCGAACTGTTCATATAAATTGTTTCCAGAGAGAACAGATCTTTTAAAGGCTCAAGCGAATTAACATACGTATTGCTAATATTCAAAAACTTAAGGTTTGAAAGCTGCATCAATGGTTCCAGGTCTTCAATCGGATTGAATGAGCAATCGATGTATTTCAATGATTTAAGATTTCGGAGTGGTTCAAGGGTATTCACCTTCATTGTATTTCCGAATTTTAACACCTCAAGATTCTTAAGACTTTTCAAGGGTTCCAGGTCTGTAATATCCCTGTTCTCGGTCAGATCGACTTCTTTAACATACAATAGGTCAAAGATCTCTTCCGGTGTAATATCCTTTTTATTTTCAAGTCCGGCTCCTTTTTTGAAGGCTTTTTTCCAAACTTCTGGTAATTTAATATACCAGATTGTATACTCCATAAGGTTATGGATCACGCGAATACTGGGATTCGACTCGACAAATTCTTTTATATCTGCTTCACTAACCTGTGTTTTATCAAGGTTAACAACTTTCAGGTTATTCATTTGATATAACGGACTGATATCTGAAACCCAGTTCTCACTCACGTCAAGGTATTCAAGATTACGTAAGTTCACGATTGTAGAAATATCTGAGATATTTGTTTTAGCACATTTCAGTACCTTAATATTTTTCAAATGTTTCACAGGATCGAGGGTACTGATATTTCCGTTCCCGGTCAGGTCAAGCTCGACAATACTTTCGATGTTTGACATTTCACTAAGAGAAGGTTCAACACCAACAAATGAAACTTTTGAGGCAAAGGCATCTTTCCATCCATTATCGATTTCACTCCACCATGTTGCCTGTGAAACCTCGATATTATGTTTAATAGACAGGTTTGGAAATGCTTCCTGAAGCGAACCGATTTCGAATGAGGGCAGATCCGTATTCCTGCAGTATAGTTGTTGCAGGTTATCAAGATCGTATAATGGCTGAAGTGTTTTTATATGTGTATCATCAATAATAAGAACCTGTAAACTTTTCAGATACGTAAGTTCACTCAAAGAGGTAACCGGTGTATTACTGATATCAAGTTTTTTCAGCTTTCTACAGTTCCGAATAAAGTTCAGATTATCAAATTTTGTATTGCTGACGTTAAGCTCTTCCAGGCCTTCGAGCATGGTTAATGCTTTGTAATCTGTAATATATTTGTTGAAAGATACATCAACGGTTTTTAATTGAGTGATCTTTTTTAACTGATCTGTACTGGGCTCGTTTTCTTCCTGTATGGCACGTTTGAAGATTACTTTCCATTCAAATGAATTGCCATCCCACCATTTCTTCAGAAATTCGGCTGTTGATAATTTGGTAGTATAGATACTGGCAATTTTCAGATCTTCTGTTGATTCATCAAAATTGATTTCAATAAATCTTGTAATGTTATCTGAAACAGGCTGGCCTTCCAGAGTAACACTGTTTAAAGCCCTGCTTGTACGGACTTTAAAATATGTTTTTGTGTCATTTTTGTGCACACTGATATCCTCAATAGTAAACTTAAAGCGGGCATTCTTATAAAAGAAATCAACATCTTTTAAATATGCCTGAACACTTTTATTAATTACTACAGACCGTTCCTGATCAAGGTCGTCTTCAATTTGCACTTCGGGATTGGCAAATAATTTCAGATAGCTGGTTGAAATAATTTCTTCTTTATCTTTGGCTGCAGTATTATCATTCCCTACAGTATTAAGGATATGCTCAAGAAATCCAACCATTCTGTTTATTCTTCCTTCCTCTTCAGCGTATTGCGAAGGGAGGTATGTTCCGTCAAATGTATTAGCAGATGTACCTGAGAATACAAATGTTCCGATAAGAACTGTGAGTAAAATTGTAATTTGTCTTTTCATAAACTAAACGCGTTTAATCATATTTAGTCTCAGCAACCATAATATCTCCCAACATCACATCCCAGAAATTGATCACATCCCCTTCAATTTGTGTTTGCTTTTTCTTAATATAAACAGTAATATCTTTTTTGGTAATATCCTTATAGACAATATTTTCACCTGATATACTTTCAAACTTCTGATAAATGGTAATAACACCTACGTATACCCCGTTTGGCATCCGTTCAACATCACTGATGTATTGCAGATCATACCACTTTATGTATACCTGATCATAATTTAATGCCATAAGTTTCTCAAAATACTCACGTATACCGTAGTATTTTACTTCATCCGAACTTAAGGACGAAACACCAATCTGGCTTCCTTCGGCAAAAAGCTCCAGGGCTCTTTCTATCACTTTATCAGCTTCGGTAAATGGTGTTGACTTGTTACCGATGATAGCAATGTATTTACTCAGGTCACGGATCTTCTCCATGGCCAGGCTATCAATTTTTTCAATATCATCTCTTCGCTCCCTGCTATAAAAGGAAGATTGTGCGTACGCATCCGCCCAACCAAAAGCGAAAAACGACACTAATACATATAAGATTGTTTTACGACTCATAATATGTAATTTCCCATGCTTACAAAAAATTTCTAATCTCATCTGAAATAACAGTCTTCAAAAATACTAATTATACAACCAAAATACCTATTTCTCTAAAGTCTTTTAATAAGTTAATACCATCTTCCTAATCTTCCCATCCGAATTATTAACAGACAATTTACGAATTCTCATCTTGAAATCATTTTTTATGCGAAGATAATTGCAAAAATCTTTAATGGTTTGAGGTTCATCATAGATTTGATTGCCTTCATCATCGACTCCAAGTGAGATAAGTACCGGCGTATTCGGGCTAACAAAATACGTCAATACCTCATTTATCCTCTCGTTTACGATATCGATACCTTTGTTGGTAGCAATCTCATAAAAATAATCATTCAATTTCTCTTTAATTTCACTACTTGATACCAGTCCGGGTGAAGAGCCGGTATTTGTATTTATTGATTCCGCTGAATCACCATTGGTAATCCCGGAATCTTCAGAAGAATCAATTTTTTTTTCATTTTGTCCAAAAACAGTGCTTACATTCATCATTGCTAATGATATTAATAATATAAAGAACTGTTTTGTTAGAATACAATGTAAGTTTTTTCTCATTATTATTTCAAATTTAAGTTCTAAACCATCGTTAATTTTCTTGTTGATACCAGAATCTTAACATTTATAACCCTTTAAACTGTTTATTTGAACATCGTATTTTATTTAAAGTATTACTTTAAGACAATTATAGCAATTATCAATAAATAAACAAGTTGATTTTAAAAACATATAAAATAAATAATGTTATAAATCTTGATAAATGTTCTTATATACATTAAATTAACGTAGTAAAGTTTCTTTTTAACACAAACTTTCTCAGTTTTAGTAAGTATATTGCTGTTTAAAGGAACAACAAAATTTTTTATTAAGTGACTTTTTGAGCCATGTCAAACATGAAACGTATACTAATTCACTTTTGTATTTTCACTAGTATATTAATTACTAGCAATTTTGAAGCCAATTCTCAGAATCTTAGTGATTTCAATCAATATTTATTCAAACCGACTTTAATAAATCCATCGTTTTACAGCGTTGTCGATCAGCCCATTGGCACTATAGGACACCGCCGGCAGTGGCTGGGAATCAATGATGCTCCCAACACTACAATGCTGCATGTAGTGGCTCCTATTGAGTACGATGTAACCGTCGGAGGATCGATACTGTATGACCAGTCCGGGATTTTGAATAATTTTATGTTCATGGGCGGTGCCAGTTATCGTCTGCATATAGACAAGAAACAAACCATAAGCTTCGGATTATCACTGGGAGGCAACTTTACCGGTGCTGATTTTTCACAAATTGAGGAAGATATAAGTAGTGGTCTTCTTGATCCTGACATAACATTAAGTGAAGCTAACAAAAGCACATTCTGGATCAGGGGACAAGCCGGCATCAGCTATATAAATGAAAATATGTGGCTGGGATTATCATTCCCGGATCTTTTTGAAAATGATTTCTTCGGTCATGAAGGCGTTTTTGCAGGTCTAAATCCGGAAAACACTGCAAATCTTTACTTTAAATACCGATTATATAACCCGCGTTATGACCAGTGGCAGTTTGGTCCTATAGTAAGCGTAAACTACAACTCGTATAGTAAGAGTTACCTCGATGTGGCTATGTATACTACCTACAATAACATGTTTACAGTTGCAGGTGGTTATCGGCTAAATTATGGTGTATTGTTCATGCTTGAATTTTCAACTCAAAACAATCTTGATTTTTCATATTCGTACGATTGGGGATTGCAGAATAAGTTGAATCCGCTAAAAGGAAGCAGCCATGAATTAACAGTTTCATTGCGATTTGGGAAAGAACGAAACACCTATTACAGAGGCAAAAAACTAATATCACAAAACAAAGGCAGAAGAACGGCTCTTGTAGCCCGAAGTAATAGTACTCCTCCCCCCAGAGAACAACCTGCTCCCCGTGTTGTAGAGGAAAGACCTACCCCTCCTCCAGTGGTAGAAGAAAGGCCTGCTCCTCCTCCGGTAGTTGAGGAAAGACCAGCTCCTCCTCCGGTGATAGTTGAAGAACCTGAACCTGAACCAGTTGTTGCAGAACCCGAACCGGTGATAGAAGAGCCTGAGCCTGAACCAGTTGTGGAACCCGAGCCTGTAATAGAAGAGCCTCAACCTGTTGAAGAAGAATTTGAGAATGATATTCCGACAAGACCTCCGTTACCAACAATATTTGAACAACCGGAAGAGCCGGCTGAAGAACCTGCTCCCATTATTGAAGAGCAGCCAATAGAAGATATTCCGGTATTCGGAGCAGACCTTCCTGTTGAAACTGAAGAAGAAGAAGTCGCTGATGAAGTCGATCTGTACCCTGAGATCACTCCGGATATCGTTACAACAGAAGGAAATCACCCGATGGAAATGCAAAGAGGGCATTACGTTATAGTTGCAGACTTTCCGTTAAGTCAGGATGCCACGGATTATATGAAAGAGATGGAAGAAAAAGGTTTCTTTGGACAATTCGGGTATTCATCTGACCAAAAAAAGTATTTTGTTTATACATACCGGTCTCCAAGTAAAAACAATGCCATGCGTGAAATGAATCGTGTGAAAAGGATCAGCTATTACAAAGACACAAAGTATATGCTGGTTAATTAGAGTGTAAAGTTAAAAGTGGAAAGTGGGAAAGTGGAAAGTGGGAAAGTGGAAAGTGGGAAAGTGGAAAGTGGGCAAGTGGAAAGTGGGCAAGTGGAAAGTGGGATCAGTCTGTAAATGAGGGTAAATTGTTCCACTAAAGAAAATAAACGTGTGGTGGAGAGCAAAGAGCACAGCGCAAAGCGTTTTATTCCCGAACATTCAGGTATCTACTGTTTTACTAAGAATTTGATAAGATAGGGTATTACAGAAACAATAAATTTCATTCTTAAACATAATTGGCCTGAATCCAGCTCCTTTCCCATTGTCTGAAGCAGGATTTTCAGAATTTCCCGGATTACAGAATTTTGATTTTATTCAGAATGGAATTATCACTCAGCGTCCTTTGCTTGAAAAAAATTCACCTAAGTCAAAAATTATCCCCAAACTCCTAATACGGACAAGTCTGGAAATAGTCAAAATTGTAAATGTCCCACATAGCCTTAGGCAATACTCCAACAATTCTTTTTCCTGATATTTCATCGACAAAAACCTGGCAACATTGTTTAATAAGCAGAAATATCCATTAATTAATAGTGTTTTGCTGTTTTGTAGTCTGGTATCTTGAAGAATTGTTTCGTGCGGACAAACCACGGAGGTACTTAAAAGAGACAAAAATCAAGGACATTACAGCTAGAATAAAAGACCTGCCGGGGCCATGTTTTTTCTATTATCTTCTATAAACATGCCTTCTCCGAAGCCAAAATTAAGTTATGCTCCTATTCCCGGTGTTCTACTATGCCATCCTTATCCCCCAAAAATGCATCATTCGACCTTTTCAACACGGCCATCAAGCTTATAACTTTCACCTTCAATACCACTAACAAACTTGTAATAGTCTTCACCAACTTCATAAATATTCGCTATAACCTTTTTTGTCATGGTGCTTGTACGCAGATCCATATCTTCCTTGTCAATATAAAGCTGATACCGACAACCGTTCAGCCATTCAATGACATACTTTGTGGTATTATTTTTATAATGCTCATACTGATACTTTCCATCCCGCTCAATAATCACTTCGGAGCTGTCAGGCATGATAAATTTAAATCTCCCCTCTTTAAACTTATCACATCCGGAATAGACTTTATCAAATTTTTCATTTTTACCAAACTCAACCTTCTCTATAATTTTTACTGCCATTTCTTCGCCGAGTTTTCGATCTGCCTCCTTGCTTTCCTGTAGAATTAGAGGAGTCTTATTAATCAGCGATTTACCTGCATCGGTTTCATAAAAAGCCAGAATAGTATCAACCTCTTCTTCAGTAAAATATTTTTTATAGATGGGAATTACAAATTCATATAGTCTATCATAAGATTTTTCGACGATATCTTTCTCAAACTTCACCCAAAACTCTTTATCAATTTCGGGGTGTTCAACTTTTTTCATATCAACCATCTTGTTAATAATCGTACTCCAGGACTGTTCGATTCCCTGAAGTTTAATCATCTTACGGATCTTTGAATTGAAATCTGCCTGTTGTGCATACCCCGACAGGAACAAGACATTAAAAAATATTATTAGTATGTATTTCATATCTAAATAAATTTAAAAATGGATTCCACATTATACTACGAAATAATCCGGCTTTTAGTCTTTTTTCACTTTATTAATGTCAGAATCAACTGCCGTTTTACGTTTCAAAAGATCATTAAATACTATAAAAAACGGCAGCAGGAAAAAGAAATATTCATTTAAGCATTCGTACTCATCCGAATATATTTCCGTCCAATGCAAAAATACTAAAACTTCAACTTCATTAATCAATTACATACAACATATTCAAAAAATCCAAAAAATAGTCCTGAAATTAATTCGTAAAATACCATATTTCTTATAACAGTAATAAAAACGCATCCTAAAACACAAATTCGGTTAATTTTCGATCCGATTCAGTGAAAACCGTATTATTTCTTAACAGGTGTAAGCTGAAGCAACTTCACATCATGGCCTGAAACAGTTGTGTTTATCGGTTCTTTCGTAGTTCCGACATTCGTTTTAGACCAGATGTCCCTGATCGAATAATCCTGAAGATTAAACCTCGTTTCTCTTTCTGAAATCGCATCAGTTATGACATGATCCTTCCAGTTGTAGATAATACGCTTCGGATCCTTTCCTCTGTTCAGAAAACACACAGCCCACGTATCATTGATCAGGGGTTTGTACCATATATCAACACTATCCATAGTCATTTCTTTGAATCCCTGAACACCGAGGCTATCCTGATCAATGGCTATTACTTCTTTATTCGTAAGGATTTCCAGGGTTTCTTTGCTCATATTCCGAATATCATTACCTGCTATAAGCGGAGCTGCCAGCATACACCACATACTAAAATGAGCCCTGTCCTCATTAACAGACATTCCGTTGCCTATTTCCATCATATCCGGATCATTCCAGTGGTCGGGTCCGGCATAACGACGTATATTTTCCCTCATATCAATTATTTGCAGGACACCCCATGATTTCCACGTACCATGATCGATGACACAATCAAAACAATTATAAATATCACCGCTTATCCTCCATAAGTGTCCGATATCCCTTGCCCATTCCCAGGGCTGATTATCTCCCCACTCGCATATACTCAGCACAACAGGCCTTCCGGCATCGTGTAACGCTTTTGACATGGTTTTATAGGCTCCTTCAGCCCTTAGTCCATCCGTAAAACACCAGTCATACTTCAGGTAATCTACACCCCATGAAGCATACGTCATTGCATCCTGAAATTCTCTTCCTCTGCTACCGGGTTTACCTCCACAGGTTTGCCAACCAGCATCTGAGTATAATCCAATTTTCAATCCCTTTGAATGGATATAATCCGCAAGTGCCTTCATACCTGAAGGAAAACGGCTTGAATCTGGATGTATAAAACCAAGACTGTCACGCCTTCCATGCCAGCAATCATCAATATTTACATAGATATATCCTGCGTCTTTCATACCGGATTCCACCATTGCATCCGCAGTAGCTTTTATCAGATCTTCATCCACATCACAGGCGAACCTGTTCCAACTGTTCCAGCCCATCGGAGGGGTAAGGGCCAATCCTTGATACTTTTGTGCGTTCGTTTCAAATGTAATAAACAAACAAATCAGAACAGGTATTATTTTCATTTCAACAGGGTTTAAATTCAGGGTTAATACAGTTTTATTTAATTAAAATATTGTTGTTTAAAAATAATTATTTATCGGAAATGTTTGTCCTTTTTATAAAAAAAAAGAGGCTTAAAAGCCCCTTTTAAACTCTTTCATGTTCGAAAGAATTTATGACCGGATTAGTAATAAAATATAATTTTTTTTAGCATTTAGTTTTTAAGCCAACGGGCATCGGTATTTCTTGTACATTTATTGAAGTCATCGCTTTAGAAAGTGTTTCACGTATCCGATGCCATTTCAGGATATTGATGTAGCTTCGGGTCAGAAGATCAGGCAAATATAATGTGATGTGTTTTATACGCATTTGAAAATATACCTGGTTGAATGATCACTGTTTTTCTGAAAATTGTGGTCAATACTATTAACATGAATCAAACAGATATTAAAAAATCTGTTGACGTGCAAATCAGCCTCACAATTAACAAAATAATATAATGCAATTATACACTTATTTTTAACATTATTCAAACCAAATAATAAAAAATATTTGACAATAAATTAAAGCAAGCCAGGGGATATTATTTCAATTTAATAGCTAAAATTAAGTTAAATCAAATAACCGTCATGATCACAACAATTCTTAAAAACCAAAAAAACACTAATAATAAGTGTTTATGTATCAATAAATATACGTTATTTCAAATCCGGCATTTCATCACGGGTTATCACGGCATCCTGAGCAATTGCATCGGCCCACCAGGCTGCATTGGCAAACTCATGGTCGGTACCTGAAAATTCAGCAGAATTCACATCCTTTGTTCGGTTATAGTCATACCAGGGCATAAAACAGGACCATTTGGCTCCTGCTGACCATTGACCGGAAATATCGGAGACCCCTCCACATTCACTAAGAGTTACCATTTTATTGTAGTACTGTTCCTGGATTTGCACAAACTGACCTGCAATTACAGAAGCATTCTGTTCATCATAGATATCTCTTCCGATAATATCGACATAATCATCACCGGGATAGAAAGCATTATCTTTTGTTTGAGTTGTCCATACCCAGATAAGATTATTCAATCCTTCATTTTCAAAATACTCAAACATATAGATCCAGAGAGTTTTATATGCTTCAGCCCCGTCATCCCCCCACCAGAACCAGGCTGTTCCATTTGTAAATTCATAGATATTACCGGCAGCCTCATGTAACGGGCGCCATATAACAGGAATATTTTTCGCTTTAAGCAATTTCAGGTAGCCCGCAATTTCTTCAAGGTCTGCCAATACAACAGCATTTTCCCAGGCGCCTGGAATCACAGCATTTTCGGCACTGAAACTGGTACCCGAAGAATAAAAGTCATAGGTGGTTGCCCCTTCTGATGTCGGGACATTCCAATGCCATCCGGCGCTTACCAGTCCATTGTTATTCCACCAATCCTCGACAATCGAAATATCCGAATAATCGATCCATCCGGAAGGGGAAGAAATATGATGGATATAATCAAAAGTAGCTATTGCCGGATATTTTCCTGTATGCCGAAACACCCACTCTGTCTCATTAATATTCCAGTTGACATTGGCCATGGCAGAAGACACTATTTTCGTTCCATAGTTGTCCTTTAAAAAATTATAAACATTAACGGCTTCTGAAGAAGGATTGGACACCGCCAGGTTTGGAGAGATGATAATATCCGGTTTTTTGCCTGTTGTGAATGAAATGGATATTTCGTCTGTATTAACTCCTCCGCCTACAGACTTAACCGACATTGCCTCCAGTGAAAGTTTATAGATTGTTTCTGCATTTAATATTGGCAATTCAACAATAAGTTTTTTGCCATTGGTTGTCACATTTGGCACCTGAATACCATTCAGTTTAATTAATGATGAGGAAACAACAGCGATATCATTTCTAAAGATCAGTTCTGCATTGGTAATTTTAAAAGATACAGATGTTTCATTATCAGAAGGTGTTGATGAAACCAATATTGGTATTTCTTTTT
>JBNKDZ010000273.1:0-7406 GCA_050288525.1 Cyclobacteriaceae bacterium | reverse complement strand
TCCTGATGAAGTTTTGAGTATTTCTGTGAAGCATGAAGCTATTGACTTTGCGAAATCAATAAAAACGCCTTCTTACTTTACGGATGAGAATAATCTTGAGGTGAAGGTAGATGATCCGGATGTGGTTATGGACTGGCAGGCACTGGAATGTAAACAATATATGGTTTACAAGTCGATTGATTATTCCGGGGGTTACATATCCGGAAATATAACATTCCTTCCAATTTCAGAAAATCATTTTGAGACATCCACGACCTCACTTTTGTATAGAGATTTTAATGATAAATATATATCTTCTGACAGAGTATGTGCTTGGATTGTTCCAGTCAAATATGTTGAGCAATTGGATGGGTTTCATGAAGATAGCAGTATAATGTTGGATGGTAAAAAAGGTAATGTACGGGTTTGGAAGAAAAAATAAAGCGCGTGAACAGAACTCATAAGAGATCAGAAATTTCTCAAAATATTATAAGAGGTTGTTTTTAACAGCCTCTTTTTTTTTATTTTTATTCTAAACATTTTTAAATGCGTCATGAAGAGATATTTTTTTTGTCTGATTTTGATAATGATAACGATGGTTGATCATGTAAAAGCCCAAAATCCATTTAAGCGAAAAGTAATTCATGTGTTTGTCTCCTTATGCGACAACGAGCATCAGGGTATTGTACCTGTACCGGCTAAGCTGGGGAATGGCCTGGATCCGGATAATAATTTATATTGGGGCGCAGCCTATGGTGTTAAAAGCTTTTTTAAGAATAAGAGCGATAACTGGAATTTGGTAAAAACGATCAAAGATCCTTCAAAATATATCCTGGAACGTGTTATATTCAAAAATGAAACATCCGGAACACTGCTGATCGCAGACGCTTATGACGGGGCTTATATCAAACAAACTGTGATGGATTTTCTGAATTCTTGCGGAGGGCTGAAGAATGAGGTTGTGGAATTGTCAGGAGAAAAGATCGGTATTGCGGGAGATGCGGATCTGCTGGCATACACCGGGCACAATGGATTAATGGATTTTGATCTGGAAGGAGACATTGATATTTCAAAATTTAAGGAAACATCCAGGGATGTTATCATACTGGCGTGCTTCAGTAAATCATATTTCAGTACCTATTTGAAAGCGTGTAAAGCAAATCCTCTGGTATGGTCAACCGGATTAATGTCTCCCGAAGCTTATACACTTAAATGGGCTCTTGATGGCTGGATGGAAAATGAGGACAATGGTCGGGTTGTTCAACGTGCCAGAGAGGCGTACAACCATTATCAGCATTGTGGCATCCGTGGAGCCTCAAACTTGCTTGTGTCAGGATTTTAGCTGAAACAACAAGTTACATCAGGACTTTTCTTTGCCAACCAAATTGAAGATCAGATCTTCTGATTCAATTTTATCACTTTCGCTCATAAGTGCAGCCCTTTCAATAACAGATTTCAATTCCCGTATATTTCCCGGCCACTGGTATTTCAGGAGTTGCTCGGTAGCCCTACCGGTAAGGAACCTTTTATCAATATTGTTATTCTGGCAGAATTCATTCAGGAAGTGTTTTGCCAGGATAATTATGTCATTTCCTCTTTCTCGAAGAGGTGACAGATTGATTAAAAATCCCTGAAGTCTGTAAAACAGGTCTTCTCTGAATTTACCGTTTTTAACATGTTCATTTATATTGATATTGGTAGCTGCAATCACCCTTATATCCAGCTGGATCTCCTTGTTGCTGCCAATACGACTTATATTGCTGTCCTGAAGCACTCTCAGGAGTTTCGCCTGAAGATCCGGGGACATTTCACCAATTTCATCCAGGAAAATTGTTCCGCCGTTGGCTTCTTCAAATTTCCCGATCCTTCTGCCTGAGGCACCTGTAAAAGCCCCTTTTTCATGTCCGAAGAGTTCGCTTTCGATCAATTCCGTTGGTATGGCTGCCATATTAACATGGACGAACGGCTTGCGTTTCCTGGGAGAATTGTAATGAATTGTTCTGGCCACAACATCCTTTCCGGTACCGCTTTCGCCGGTTATAAGGGTGATCAGATTCGAATTTTCAACTTTCTGGATAAGCTTAAGGACATTGAGTAGTTCTTTGCTTTCACCGATAAGATTTTGGTATTTGTTCCGGTCAATGATCTGTTCTCTCAGTTCATGAATTTCTTTTCGTAACTGTACATTCTGGTTGAGATTTTCAAGACAGTGATGCAGTTCAAAGATTACATTGTCATTTTTAATAATGTAATTATTTGCACCATTTTTATAAGCTTCAACAACAACTTCAACCTTTTCCTGGCCAGAAAGAATAATAGTACCAATATCTTTATTATATGATTTTACTTTATTTAATATTTCCAAACCACTCATGTCGGGAAGATTATAATCGATAATTACAATATCCGGATTTAAATGAATGTTGTTCAAAAATTCAGATCCTGTATAAAAAACCTTTACATCGTAACGATCGTTTTCTTCCAGTGACATTTGGATAATGTTACTGTAGATCTCATCATCATCGACAAGAAATATGTTGGTTATCAGACTGTTATTCATCAGTTTAATTTGTAGCGTTTTCTTTTTCCAGTTCCAGACTCAATTCCTTAACAATAAGTTCATTTAATTCAACTGTCAGCTTAAAGATTCCATTAATTTTATTAACGTCAATATTGTTATTTATACAATCAGATTCAATGATTTCCATGTTTTTTTTAAGTTCAAGGGCACCTATGATAGCATAAGATGATTTTAATTTGTGACATATACCCTTCAGGTTTTGCCAGTCCTTGGAGACGAGATAATTTTCAAATTCGGCCATTCTTTCCGGCATCTGTTTCAGGAAAAGCCGGATTATATTATTTACCGTGCTGGATGTATTACCAGACAAAGCCTTGAGATTTTGAAGATTACTGATGGATGTTACCTTTTCATTTGATTTTTTTTCGGCTGTTTTCATGTCTTCAGATTTAAAATTATTGCTGATTTCGTTTTTTGTTTGGTTTTCAATGTTTATTCGTGATGGCTGATGTTTATTCTGTTGTTTGTGTTTTTTTACAAGCATTGATACTTTTTCGACAAGCTCCTTGACTTTAAAAGGTTTGGATATATAATCATTCATGCCTGTATCAAGGCATTTTTTTATTTCTGAATTCAAGGCATGTGCAGTAATTGCCATTATAGGTATATTCAGCTTTAATTCATTCCGGATTTTTGTGGTAGCCTCATGACCATCCATTTCAGGCATCTGAATATCCATCAGAACAATGTCATAGTCATGGTCCGATAATTTTTCAAGAGCAATTTTTCCGTTCGGGGCGATGTCAAGATTCCATCCGATTTCTTTAAAAATTGCTTTGGATAATTCCTGGTTCATTTCATTATCTTCGGCCATTAAAACATTTAGTTCTTCAGGAGTGGAGTAATCGTCTTCGAACTCGGATATTGTTTTTAGTTCAAACAGTTTATTGTCATTACTTTTTTCAAATGGCAGGTCTACAGTGAATATGGTTTTTTTATTTACCTCACTGGATACACATATTTCTCCTTTATGAAGGTCAACAATTTTTTTGACAATCGTTAACCCTAAACCTGTCCCTCCATATTTGCGTGTTGTGCTGCTACTTGCCTGGGTAAAGCTTTCAAAAATGGATTCCAGTTTCTTTTCTGGGATTCCAATTCCGGTGTCTTCAACAATAAACCGGATAATAGCTTTCCGTTCAGATTGACGTAACGTTCTGAGTTGTAATTTTATATATCCTTTATCTGTAAATTTGATTGAATTGCTGATTAGGTTTATGATGATTTGATTTAGTCTTACCGGGTCTCCGATAAGAAATTTAGGAACTGATCTGTCATATTCAAATAGAAGTTCAATCTCTTTTTCTGCTGCTTTTAGATTGAATAAATTAAATACATTTTGAATGAGTTCGGGAAGGTTAAATTCAATACGTTCAAGTTTCAACATTCCGGATTCAATCTTGGAGAAGTCAAGGATATCATTGATGATTACCAGAAGGTTTTCTCCGGCGATATGTATGGATTGTATATGCTTGATCTGTTCTTTGGTAAGATTATTTGTTTTATTCAGTAATAAGGTGGTAAATCCGATGATAGCGTTCATTGGAGTCCTTATTTCGTGACTCATATTGGCGAGAAATTGTTCTTTAATTTTTCCGGAATCTTCAGCGGCTTTCTTAGCCTGAATTAATTCACGCTCTACAGCTTTTCGGTCCGAAATATCCTGAATTGTACCAACAAATTTGTCGTCAGATCCATTTGCATCCTGCTCAAAATACGCCTGAACATTTACAAATATTATTTTGCCATCTTTTTGTATAATGCGGAGGTCTGTATTTAACGTTTTTCCGTCCATTATATTTTTTATACCTTCTTTTATCAATAATCGATCCCTGCGATATATCATATGCATGATATCTGTAACTTCGAGGTAAGATTTATTTGATCCAAGATTGAATATTTGAATAGCTTGGTCTGAAAGGTATATTTTTTCATCTTCAAAATTGTATTCCCAGTTGCCGATTTTAGCAATTTTTTGAGCCTGACTTAAACGCGCTTCACTAATTTTTAAGGCATATTCAGTTAATTCTTTTTTCTTCTCTATATCACGAAGATGTGTAACTGTCTGGATTATTTTCTTTACATTTTCCGGGTCTATTTGTGTCTTAACTATATAATCGGAAGCGCCGGCTTTCATCATTTCCACTGCCAGTTCCTGATCTCCCTGGGATGTAACGATAATAATCGGAGTTTTAACTCCGTCACTTCTAAGTTTTTTTAGCAGCATTAATCCGTCTGTGCCCGGGAGCAAATAATCCAGAAATATACAATCATATTTATCATGATTAACCATGTATATTGCCTTGTCAGGCTCATTGCACTCAATAATGCTATAATCGAGATCTGTTTTTTTTAGCGCTCTCTTCAGAATAAGCCTGTCCAATTCATCATCGTCGATAATTAATATTTTAAGCGTATTTTCCATTAGCAAATTAAATCTTTTCACATAGAGCCCAGAATTCTTTCAGGATGGAGACCGCATTTACAAATCTTTCAAACGAAAGGGGTTTTAAAATGTATCCCGCAACATTAAGGTTATAAGCAGCAATTTTATCACTTTCTTCATCGGAAGTGGTCATGATAAAAACGCTTATAGGTTTTAACACCGGATCTTTTCGTAGTTCCTGCAAGAACTCAATACCTCCCATTTTTGGCATATTTATGTCCAGGAGGATGATATTAGGTCTTTTTTCTTCAATAGCCAGTTCGCCTTTTCCCTGAAGCATCGCCAGGGCCTCCATCCCGTTATGTGCAACAGTAACAGGGAAGGTGATCTCATTTTTCCTGAATGCTCTTTTAACATTCATGATATCCACTTCATCGTCTTCAACCAATAAGATGCTGAAATCCTGACCACTATTTACAGAAGTATCATATTTCATAGTTTAATTATTCTGAATTCGGATTTGCAGGAATCGTAAACACAAAAGAAGTTCCGGAACCAACTTCCGACTCTATCCATATGTTACCTCCCTGATCTTCAATAATTTTCTTTACGATAGTCAGTCCAATTCCGGTACTTTCATATACATCTTTGGATTGTAAAGTTTGAAATATCATAAATATTTTCTCATGATATTTCGGATCAATACCTGGTCCATCGTCCCTTACTGAAAATTCATGCTTATTTCCAGTCAATTTGTAACCCACTTCTATGGTGCCATGTGCTTTATCATGGTATTTTATAGCGTTTGTGAGCAAGTTGATGAAAACCTGCTCGAGCCTTACTTTAGGATAGGTGACTGTCGGTAATTTATTTGGAATTATAATACTAAATGATTCAGGTATCTCAATCGTTGTAATCAATTCATTTAGAAATGATTTAACGTTGATAATATCGGGTTTGATGGTGTTTTTGCTAATTCTGGAATAGGATAATATACCACTTATAAGCATTTCCATACGATGTACCCTGCTTCTTAACAGACTGAAATTTTTCGGGATTTCATCATAAGATTTATCATTTATGTCTTCTTCAATCCAATCGGTAAGGTTGGTAATCGCGCGCAATGGGGCTTTTAAGTCATGCGATACAATATATGCAAATTGATCAAGCTCTTTATTTGAACTTTCAAGTATTTTGTTTTTGTCTTCTATATTTTTTGTGCGGAAGATGAAAATAGCTAATACAATAATTATTATGATTAAAAGCATCAGAGCTTTAAACCAACCGGTACTCCAGATAGCTGGCTCTTTGATCGTTATCCTGATAGGATCAATTGAATCTTTTAATAATCCGTTTTGATAAACTTTCAGGTGGAACGTATATTCACCAGGTGGTACAGAATTGAAGGTTGCCATCTGATCATTTTCATTATAGACCCAGTCGTTTTGCCATGGTGACAACTTGTAGTAGTATTGTGTCTGGGTAATATTTGAAAATGTCAGGACGGAATATTTAAAGGCAAAATTAGATTGATTGTTGTTCAATGTTATGTGTTTAATTTCAGGTACAAAAACATCAATCGGGCTGCTTTTTGAATCAAGGAGAATCCTTTCACCATTAATAAAAAAGCTTACAAGAAATAATTTAGAAGGAGGATTTGACCCTTTTATGTCATGTGGATCAAATCGAACCAAACCATTTTGCGTGCCCATAATAATGTCACCATTGTCAAGTTTGGCAGCTGAACGAATATTAAAAATGTTGTTTGGTAATCCGTCGGATTCAAAATAATTTCTGACTTCAGAAGTTTTTGGATCGTATACCGAAAGACCATTAGATGTCCCCATCCAAATGTTTCCGTAGTTATCTTCCAGTATTGAATTTATATACATGCTCGGGAGACCATCATAGGTCCCGATATGCGAGAAGGATGAATCATTATAATTGAAAATATTAAGGCCTCCACCCATAGTAGATACATAAAGCGTTTCGTCAGTCGCAACAAGTATGTCTGTTACTCTGTTATGGCTTATTGATCCGGTTTTATATTTGTTGTATCTGAAGATATGATTTTGGAGGTGATTTTTTTTGTTAAATACCTTAAGGCCGTTATATGATGCCACCCAGACATTGCCTTTTCTGTCCTCTTTCACAGATAGTGCTCCAATGCCTTCCCACTGGTCCACAAAAGTGAAGGTATTGGTGGTTGTGTTAAATTCATAAAGTCCTTTTTCATTTGTCCCTACCCAAAGCGTATGATCGTCCTTTTTTGATATTGTGCGGATATCTCCATCAGCAAGGGCTTGTTTATTATTTAAATCAGGTTTGAAAACGAATTGATTTCCGGTTGAGGAGGTTTTGATCATTCCATACAAATATGTTCCGGCATAGATTTCTTTATCTGACTTATATAAACACAAAACATCACCCTGATAATTTGTGCTTCTGATTAATTCTAAA
>JBNKDZ010000272.1:0-6784 GCA_050288525.1 Cyclobacteriaceae bacterium | reverse complement strand
AAGACCTGAATGAAAAGGCAGCCCAGGATCCTGACATGGACATCCATGAAAAGGAAAATATATTTAACCAGGTTGACAAGCTCGAGGAAGATAGGAATAAAAAACTCGAAGAAGTCCTGATGGAAATCCTGCCAAAAGCTTTTGCCGTGGTAAAAGAAACTGCCGTTCGATTTAAAGAAAACGGAAAACTTGTGGTAACAGCTACCATGTTTGACAAACAACTAGCTGCCAAATACGAAAACATCACTATCGAAGGCGAAAAAGCAATCTGGCACAATGAATGGATCGCTGCCGGCAACAAAATCACCTGGGACATGGTGCATTACGACGTTCAGCTGATCGGTGGTATTGTACTGCATCAGGGTAAAATTGCCGAGATGGCCACCGGTGAAGGTAAAACACTCGTCGCTACCTTGCCTGCCTTCCTGAATGCACTCGCTAAGAGAGGCGTACATATCGTAACGGTGAACGACTACCTCGCCAAAAGGGACTCCGAATGGATGGGCCCTCTTTTCCAGTTTCACGGCCTGACCATCGATTGTATCGATAAATATGAACCGAATTCGGATGCCAGAAGAGATGCCTACAACTGTGACATCACCTACGGGACAAACAATGAATTCGGGTTTGACTACCTCCGTGATAACATGTCAAGAGAAGTTAGTGACCTCGTTCAGCGCAAGCATCATTATGCCATGGTCGATGAGGTTGACTCTGTACTTGTTGACGATGCCCGTACACCGTTGATCATCTCCGGTCCTGTACCGAAAGGTGACGAGCACCAGTTCCATGACCTGAAACCACGAATTCAGAAACTGGTAGATGAACAAAAGAAAATTGTCAGCCAGTTCCTTAATGACGCCAAAAAATTTATCAAAGAAGAAAACGAAAAAGAAGGCGGTCTGCCTTTATTCAGAGCATACCGCGGGCTTCCAAAATACAAACCGCTTATCAAATACCTCAGTGAAACAGGTAATAGGCAAATCCTTCAGAAAACGGAAAACGTCTATCTGGCAGACAACTCCAAACTCATGCCGGAAGCAGATGAGCCCTTGTTTTTCACCATCGATGAAAAGAATAACAGCATCGAACTCACTGAAAAAGGTATCGACCTGATAACCAAACAAGGTGAGGATGCAAATTTCTTTATTTTGCCTGATATCGGCGAAGAAATTGCCAAATTCGAAAATGACACTGAGATATCCGATCAGGATAAACTAAAGAAAAAAGAAGAACTCATTCTTGACTATACCGTAAAGGCCGACCGTATCCATACGGTAAACCAGCTTCTTAAAGCCTATACCCTTTTTGAAAAAGATACCGAATATATCCTTGTCGAGGGTAAAGTCAAGATCGTGGATGAGCAAACCGGTCGTGTGATGGAAGGCCGGAGATATTCGGACGGATTACACCAGGCGATCGAAGCAAAAGAAAATGTAAAGGTAGAAGATGCTACCCAGACTTATGCCACAATAACACTTCAGAATTATTTCAGAATGTACCATAAGCTTGCCGGTATGACAGGTACTGCCGAAACCGAAGCAGGAGAATTCTGGGATATTTACAAACTGGATGTTGTGGTTATCCCAACGAACCGGCCTATTGTTCGTGATGACAGGCAGGATAAGGTGTATAAGACTGTCAGGGAGAAATTCAATGCTGTAGTCGAAGAGATCGTTGAACTGACACAACAGGGCCGTCCTGTACTTGTAGGTACTACCTCAGTGGAGATATCAGAACTTCTCAGCCGTATGCTTAACCTGCGGAAAATCCCGCATCAGGTATTAAATGCAAAACAACATCAGCGTGAAGCCGAAGTTGTTGCTCAGGCGGGTAAACCATCTGCTGTCACCATTGCCACCAACATGGCCGGTAGGGGTACGGACATCAAACTTACTCCTGAATCAAAAGCGGCAGGAGGTCTGGCCATCGTAGGTACCGAACGTCATGAATCCAGACGTGTTGACCGGCAGCTACGAGGTCGGTCAGGGCGTCAGGGAGACCCGGGATCTTCGCAGTTCCTTGTTTCCCTTGAAGACAACCTGATGAGACTCTTCGGCTCCGATCGTATCGCACGACTTATGGACCGGATGGGCCTCAAGGAAGGTGAGGTGATCCAGCATTCCATGATCACCAAATCTATTGAACGAGCCCAGAAAAAAGTAGAAGAAAACAACTTCTCCATTCGTAAAAGACTTCTCGAATATGATGACGTGATGAACTCTCAAAGAGAAGTAATCTATAAAAGACGTCATAACGCCCTGTTCGGAGACAGGCTGCAGCTCGACATCCTCAATATGTTGTATGACACGTGTGAGGACCTGGTTGCCAATGCAAAAAACAGCATGGATTATGATGGTCTGATGCTGAATGCCATCACCACACTCGGACTGGAATTTAAGATTTCCCGTGAAGAATTTGATTCGATGAATGACGTTGAGGTCGTTGACAAGCTTTATAACGATGCATTAATAAATTATAAAGAAAAAAATAAACGTATCTCTGAAAGGGCCTTCCCGATATTTAAGGATATTGAGAAAAACAAAGGCGCTACAGTTACTGATGTTCTGGTGCCGATAACAGATGGCAAAAAACAGATCGGTGTCTCCACCAACCTTCAGAAAAATGTTGAAACCGAGTGTAGAGAGCTTATTCTAAGCATTGAAAAAATTGCTGCCCTAGCCATCATCGACCAGCTATGGAAGGAACACCTCCGTGAGATGGATGATCTTAAACAATCCGTACAGAGTGCCGTGTATGAACAGAAAGATCCGTTGCTGATCTATAAGTTTGAGGCCTTTGAATTGTTTAAACGATTTATAGCCAAGGTAAACGAAGATACCATATCCTTCCTTACTAAAGCAGATCTCCCGGTGCAGGATCCGGATCAGGTCCAGGAAGCACGCAACAGACGTGAAGCCCGGCAGAAATACCGTGAATCCAAAGAGGAATCAAAATCATTGCTTGACAGAGGAGGCAGCCCGGACACCCGCAACCGCCCGGCAGAAAAACCCCTCCCACGGTCTACAGATAAGGTAATTGGAAGAAATGACCGGGTCACTGTACAGTATCTGGATGGAACGATCAAAAAGGACGTGAAATTTAAAACTGTTGAAGAAGACGTAGCGAGCAATAAATGCGTTGTTGTTGAAGATTAGGTTTGATAAAAATGTATAAAGTCATGCGTATAAATTGGTTTTTTGGTATACTTCTGATCATTGCTTCAGGAATATATAGCTGTACCCCAAAAGCTGTATCAACATCCACTTCGGGGTACACCGAAGATCTTTCTGCTTTCAGACCAAAGCCGCAAGTCCTGACAAAAGACACAAACACCGTTATATCGGAAGAATTTGTATATGATAAAGGTCCGTATACACGTCCGGAAAACGATCTTTCGGAAGAACTGACCCTTGCCCTGGATAATATAGCGGCTGAAAACCGGAACAAACCCTATTCGGTCTTTACGATACAGGTATATACCGGAAGGAACAAGGAAGAAGCGAATGATGCTAAACAGAAAGTTTACCGTTACCTCCCTGACGCAAGTCCAGCGGTAGAATATAAACAGCCTAAGTACCTTGTCAATGTCGGAGAATTTGAAGACCGGCTTGATGCATATGAAACATTTGAAAAACTTAAAAAAGTGTTCCCTGGCGCTATGCTGGTGCAGGAAAAAAAATATTTTAAGTAGTAAAAAAACACAATGGCATTGATTGATAAAATTCAAAAAGCAGCTGAAGTTCTCTTTCCCAAAGTCCTTGATCTTCGCAAACATATACACGCGAATCCCGAACTATCCTTCCAGGAACATAAAACTGCTGAATACATCGCCAATGTCCTATCGGAAACCGGCCTGAAACCGGTCACCGGCATTGCACAAACAGGTGTCACAGCACTTATTGAAGGAAAAAATCCTACTAAAAAAATCATCGCATTACGTGCTGATATTGACGCCTTACCTATAACAGAATCCAACGAAGTCCCCTATAAATCAAAAAACCAGGGTGTGATGCATGCCTGCGGACATGATGTGCATACCTCTTCCCTGCTCGGAACCGCCATGATCCTGAACGATCTTAAAAATGAGTTTGAGGGGACCGTTAAACTGATATTTCAGCCCGGTGAAGAAAAAGCGCCGGGAGGCGCTTCCATGATGATCAAAGAAGGCGTACTGAAAAACCCTGCTCCTGAAAAGATTTTAGGCCAGCATGTTGCTCCGTTAATTCCGGTTGGAAAAATCGGTTTTAAAGAAGGGGTATACATGGCCAGTGCGGATGAAATATACCTCACGGTAAAAGGACAAGGAGGACACGGCGCCATGCCCGACCGCAACATCGATCCGGTGTTGATCGCTTCTCATATCATTGTTGCGTTGCAGCAGATTGTAAGCCGTAATGCCAGTCCGATGACTCCAACCGTGCTTTCTTTTGGTAAAGTAATCGCCAATGGTGCCACGAATATTATCCCCAATGAAGTAAAGATCGAAGGAACATTCCGGACGCTTGACGAAAAATGGCGAGACGATGCGCATCAGAAAATTAAAAATATAGCAGAGAACATTGCCAAAAGTATGGGCGGTACTTGTGATGTCCATATCATGGTCGGATACCCATACCTGTACAATGAAGAAATGCTGACCCGAAGATGTCGTCAGTATGCTTCTGATTATGTTGGCGAAGAAAACATTGTCGACATGGGCGTCTGGATGGCAGCTGAAGACTTCGCTTTTTACTCCCATGAGATTGATGCCTGCTTTTACCGGTTAGGTGTTCGCAACGAAGCAAAAGGAATCATCTCGAACGTACACACATCAACCTTCAACATCGATGAAGATGCTTTAAAACTCAGTACCGGACTAATGGCCTGGATGACCATTAACGAATTGTCACAGTAGTCTGCCAATAATTTATTCTAAAACTAGGGAAAAGTATTCAATCGGAAACTTTCCACTTCCCCAGCCTGTTGCTGTCATTAGTTTAGCTCAGCGAAACTGCCTCCCATAAATGAAAATCAGGATTTGTGAAACGTTTCTTTAATGTATAACTTAAAGAGTTTCTTGATTTAAAAACTATTGCAGAATAAGTAAATAGTCTTATTTTTATTTTTATCAAACATATAATACTTTGTATATGGCGATAGATATAAAAACATCTCAAAAATGGATTGACGCAGCATATCTGGAATTTGCTGTAAACGGTCCTGAATTTAGCATTAAAGAGTTGGCAAAGAAAACTATGCTGCCCAGATCAACCCTATATTACCATTTCGACAGTAAAGAAAATCTAATTCAGGAATTACTGAATCAACACAGGTTGTATATTGAAACATATCTTCTTGATATGAAATCAAATGTTAAAGCATTAATTCCAGATCTGTATAAACTAATGTTTCGCTATAAAGAGAATGTTTTATTTCATCATAAATTGTTAAAATACGGACATATTAAAGCTTTTTATACCCTATACAAAGATGCAAATGATGCCTCATTATTTATTGTTTTGCCATTCATTAAAGCTCTTTTTAAACCGGACATGCCGGATTCTGATATTATACGTTTTTACCACACCTTAATCGATGCCTGGTATTCAAGATTGGACACAAAAAACATGAGTGTTGAATCTATGATTGGATCAGCTGTTGAAATCATGGAAAATACATTGGGACTGTATACCGGAGTATAATTAAAAAAAGAATTTACAGTAATAATACTATTATAATAGATTCTAATTAAGTTCAGATTAAAATCAATTTTCTCATCTGCATTATACAAGCCACAAGGGAATCATTTAGACAACAATTTCAACCTGCATACTGACACCCCTGTCCAAATTAATGTGATTGATATTTAATATCTTTAATACAAAAAACTAACAGCAGTACTAACTAAATTCAATCAAAGAATTATACAAAATGAAAATTAACAGTACTCTCTTTATTGTATTAATCTTTTTGCTTTTCGGATGCAAACAAAGTAGGAACGAAACCTTAGACATTGGACGTGTCGAAGGGCTACCGGTAAATGAAGAATATGCTGATATGGGTAATTTCAAGTTACCCCCCGGGTCAATTACATAAAGTGGTTTTTGATATTAAAAATCCAGAAGAACTGGAGGTAACTGCCACCCAGTTTAGCGATATTGATTAACTACGGTTAAAAAAAAATAAATTTAGGGTCATTAAGTGTCAAATGCGGGAAAAATTGAGTAATAAAATTGTCATGTAGATTTTAGAGAATCAAAAAGAAGGTTAAATTATATCACTAACTTAAATATATACCCAATGAAAAAAATTATTCCACTAATAATGATTTTCATGATCCTGTTTGTTGGATGCAAACAGGATCATGAAAAATTATCCCAAAACGCCATTCCCTATCCAAACCAGGAATGGAAAGGGGTGCAGGGTAAAACCTTGGCGGATTCAAAACCCGATTTTATCGGACAATCCAAGGCTCCTGAGGGAGCTCCCAATGTACTGGTCATCATGCTGGATGATGCCGGTTATTCCAATGCATCCTCCTTCGGAGGTGTCATGAAAACCCCCACTTTCGACCGAATAGGAGATGAAGGTATTCGTTATACCCATATGTCTGTAGCCGCGGTTTGTTCTCCAACCCGTGGTTCATTGCTTACTGGTTATAACATTCACCAGATCGGCACCGGGATTATTTCCGAGTTTGCCACGGGTTACCCGGGGTATAATTCACAAATTGATTACACAACCCCATCTATTGCCAAAATTTTAACTGAAAATGGCTATGCCACTGCTGCATTTGGCAAGT
>JBNKDZ010000271.1:0-13887 GCA_050288525.1 Cyclobacteriaceae bacterium | reverse complement strand
TGATTTAGATCGGTATATTATTCTGCATTCTTCATACATCTGACATATGAATAATAATCCTTGCTTTTGAAATGCCAATCATAGCCTGAACCAAGACCTAACTCCACAACATAAATGCTGCTTCCACTAGAACTTTTAGTTGAGCTTCCAAATATCACACCCTGAAGCAATCCCTGATAGCCACTATAACTTTCATACCATCCTGCTCCTCTTGCAGAAAACCCGCTTTCATTACTTCCGGTATTTCCTTCTGCCCAATGATCTGTGCCTGCTTCTTTTAACTTGACAGAAGCTTCAGGCCCAAGAAAATTTAATAATCCACTCCAATCATTACTAGAAGGCACACGCCATCCTGCCGGACATACTTTGCTAAATGACAAGGAGGAATTTTTATATAATCGTCCGTATACATCCTCTAATTCAAGACTATCCATATAAATTCTACTATATGCACCATCTCCTTTAATATCTTTTGTTGTACGTAAATTTTCACTCATCCAGATCTGGTTTCCGATTCGTACCCAGTTATAGTTGTTGTTGTCAACATCATTAACGGATCCAATTAATCCTGCAGTTTTTAATTCTACTTCGGTTGCTCCATATTCACGTAATGCACCCACTTGAACACCTTTTTTGAAAATTTCAATTATTGGCATCCCTGCTTCATACAATTCGAGGGCAGTATACCCTCCGTCCCACAGATCATCCACTGAAACTCCTTCTTCAATAAAATCTTCCAGTGTATAGCCTTGCTGAATGAAAACCTGTAGCGTAACCCCATCCAGAGAAAGCAATTCGATCATCGTATACCCTCCGGACATCAAATCATCTACAGAAACGTTGGCATCATACATGGATTTAACAGGTACTCCTCCACTTTTCAACTCAGATACCCCGACACCATCTAAAGCAAGCAATTCCGAAACTCCAAAACCTGCATTCCACAGATCCGAAACAGGCACATTTGCTGCGAACAAGTCTGCCAGCCCAATATTATTTGATTTCAGATAAGCAACTGTGATGCCTTCAATCGCTAACAATTCATTAACGGTAAATCCACCAGCCAATGCGTCCTGCACCGACTGTCCTGCATCCAGAATTGCCTTTAACGGCACATTACCTTCTTTAAGGTCAGCGATATCAATTCCCTCAATTACCAATAACTCATTCACTGTATAATCAGCTTTCCACAGATCTGCAACTGGTACATCGGCATCATAAAATTGTTGCAAGGTGATGTCATTTGATTTTAATTGCGAAATGGTGATTTCGTCTTGTTCCAACAATTCGTTCAGTGTAAATCCGGCTGTTAAAATATCTTGAACAGAAACCTCCGCAAGAAGAAACTCATCAAGTGTATACCCTTCTTTCTTCAGATCGGAATATGAAATTCCCAATAAAATAGAATTTTGTAAATCCTTAACACGCTGTGCTTGTGTTTTACTTGTCGGCTTGGTATTTGGGTCCGGATCGCCTCCGTCTTTTCCACATGAGACCACTAAAAGAAATACCGCAAAAAAAGCATAAAGGGATAGTCGTGCAATTTTCATATAAATAAAGTTTAATAGTTATTTATTAAATTATTCCAAATTCAACTATTGAGACATAATTGACTTATCATAAATTCATCTGAAACACCTGTGAACTTTTTTGATCATCCGGATTAAGAAAAATGAAAATTCTGTTTGGCTAAAACACGTTATAAAATCTATTCGTGTTTATCTTCAATACATGATAAAAAATATCATCACATAGAAGTTTAAAAATTTTCATAATGGATAATTGGTCAACACTTAAAAAGATATTTATTGATATATTTTGATAAGTATTTTTAATTTTTTCTACGCAAAAATATAACTTTTTGCCTATTAAATTCATAAATAATCATATTTTTTTAAAAATGAAAGCAATATTCGAATTCAAAATATGATCATTATATTTTATTGCTTTTTGAAAGGTATTTTTTTGAAATATAATTGATGACTATATCAGGAGATGAGCAAATACTTTTAGCTTGGGATGAATACTGTTAAGATAGAATTGTAATATAATTTGGAGTCGCAGCTAAAGTCGAAAAACAGGAAACACAAATAATTAAGATTACTACTAGTACGGGGCCCGATCCGAACTTTCGACCTTAAAAATCATTCTTTCTTGAGATAACAAAAGGATCGTACGTATGAACAGAAGTGTTATCTTTAGGAATTATACAAGCGAATCATGTTTAAAAATGTTTCCACCCCTGCGCTTTAACAGGCACTGTGCTTCCGGATTTCGTAACAAGATTGATGCCTTTTTCCCATTCCTGAGCATATCCGATAAAATGAATATCCGGGTGGGTTTTCAGCTTCTCATAATCATCCTGGCTGATGGAAAAAAGCAATTCATAATCTTCGCCTCCGTTCAGTACACAGGTGATCGGGTCAATGTTCAGCTCAACAGCTGTATCGTATGTTTGCTTGTCAATAGGCAGCTTATCTTCATAAATAGTAAATCCGACACCTGATTTTTTTGACAGATGAAAAAGTTCGGACGCCAGACCATCTGAGATATCGATCATCCCTTTAGGCTGAACGTTCAGATCCGCCAGTTCATGGATGATATCCATACGGGCCTTTGGCTTTAACTGACGGCCAACTATGTAGGGATATTTTGAAATGTCCGGTTGCATTTCCGGATTCGACAGATACACCTGCTTCTCACGTTCCAATACCTGCAAACCAATATACGCTCCTCCAAGATCCCCTGTCACACATATGATATCATTTTTCTCAACCTTATTCCTGAGCGCAACGTGATCCTTATCTACCTTACCGGTAATGGAAACAGAAATCACCAGGCCCGATGGTGAAGAAGTTGTATCCCCTCCTACAAGATCGACATTGAAATCGTCGCAAGCAATTTTTATCCCTTCATACAATTTCTCGACTGCTTCAACAGAAAAACGGTTGCTCAATCCGATGTTTACGGTTATTTGTCCGGGAATACCATTCATTGCAGCAATATCCGAAACATTCACTGAAACCGCTTTATACCCCAAATGCAGCAAAGGCATATAAGACAGGTCAAAATGCACGCCTTCAATCAGCATATCCGTTGATAAAAGCATATACGATTCACCACCATCAATAATGGCAGCGTCATCTCCAATTCCGACTTTAGTATCTTTCTGCTTTATCTCAAACTGATTTGTGATCCTGTCTATGAGTCCGAATTCACCTAATTCCTGTATTTCTGTGCGACTTTCCATATGTATTTTGATAATTGAGACGCAAAAATACATTCTTTAATCAGCTTACTGAAATTATTAAAAGTAAATTAAAACAAATTCACCATACTTCCGGTTTATTATGGTATCTGAATTAAAACAGAAATAGTAAAGTTATGATACACATTTCGGAAAAAGCAAAAAAGAAACTTCAACAACTACGTACGGAAGAAGGCCGGCCGAAAGAATCCAATGTCCGTGTGGCAGTTCAGGGTGGTGGTTGCTCCGGACTAATGTATCACCTGGAATTTGACGACCACATCAAAGAAGATGACAGTATTTACGAAGATAAAGGCTTCAGAATTCTGGTCGATAAAAAAAGCCTGCTATACCTGCTGGGCACAACATTGGATTATTCGGACGGACTAAACGGAAAAGGTTTTCAGTTTATTAATCCGAATGCCAACCGTACCTGTGGTTGCGGAGAAAGCTTTGCCGTTTGATTTCGGCAAAACATTCGATTATTTATTTTGACAATAATCCGGGGTAAAAGCATTGTAAGTCTTTTACCCTTTTTTATTTCTGATTACCTCAACAACACGACGCCTCCCCCCTGTTCAATCGTACCCCGTTCGGGCTCCGTAAGACTGGTAAACCGAATGATATATGCATATGTGCCCAACGGCAATATTTTACCATTCTTCGTGCCATCCCAACCTGTGTTGGTCATAAAATCAAGATCATCGGAATGGAACACCAGTTCGCCCCATCTGTTGTAAATGAAGATCTCAAAGTCCTCCACAAAAGAAGGGAATAACCTGAAGGTTTGATTTTCTGCTATACTGGCATAGGGACTAAAAGCATTGGGTGCATAGATCGTAGGCAAACAATCGACATCCACAAAGGTCGTATCGTAGGTTATACACCTGAACTCATTCTCCATTTCAAAGGTGTAGTACCCTTCTTCAATAATCTCAAAAATGCCCGGTGACGTTTCAAAGATCTGATCACCTGATTCCATATTGTAGGCGAGATAGGATACGAAATCTCCCGGTTCAATGATAGCCACTTCACTTGTTGGCGGTTCCGGACAGATAACATATTCCGGATCGATATAACTTGGATTTATCGGAGCCCGTAAAAGATCCACCTCTTCAGTATTACGGCATTCCCCGACAGATGCTTCAACCCTGAACAGCCCCTGATTAAATGTAGGAAGGTATGAAGTAGTATCCCTCAGCAGAAAGTCATTCAGATACCATTCCCATGTCACAGGCTGAGGCTGGGGAGTGGTCAGGTTTGCGTAAATGGTCACGAGGTTCTCGTTCTGACATGGCTGTGGGTCAATAGTAAGGTACATCTCGAGCGACGGATATACCTGAACAGTCTGATTGTCTCCAGACTGACATCCGGTTAACTGATCCCTTACAGTCACACTAAGATCTGTCGTTGTGAGTATCGATACGGTAGGAGAAGCCTCTCCGTTGGGTGTCCACAAATAGGTATAGCTCCCTGATCCGGAAGTGACATCTGCCCCTACCAGCCGAGTGCCATCACATCCATTTGTAAGCGGATTAATGACAACATCGGGTGTCGGACTAATGTTTACCTGAACTGTGGCAGAAGTATCACATACCAGTGGATACGAAGGATCTCTAACTGTAACAGTATACTGACCAGCTTCTGTAACTGTTACTGAAGCTCCGTTCTGATTAAAACCGTTTGGCCCCTGCCAGTTGAATGTAGCTCCTGCAGTGGCAGAGGTCGCTTCAATGACAGCATCGCCTTCACATTCATCAAATATAGGATCGACCATCAAATCGGCAGTCAGAGAAAAGACAACTAAAACATTTCCATCTGTCGTACACCCATCTGCCGTAACCTGTAATGTATAATCACCCTCGCTGGTCACCGGAACACTAAAGTTTATTTTACCCGGCGCTCCCGTTACCGGAGGACTTGATATGGTATTGTTGATAAGTGTATAGGAGATCGTTGCAGGAGATACAACTCCCGGAAGATTGACCTGGATCGAATCCCCGTCACAATCCGGATCGTTTGTTAACCCTACCGTAAAAGCAGCATCATTATCCACTACACTTATGGAGTAATTTTGAGTACATCCGCTAATGTTGTTCGAAAGGATCAGTTCATAAACACCTGAATACAGCCCGGGAGGCATAGAAGCAGGAAGCGAAGCCCCGGTACCCAACAGGTTGTTACCGGAATCATACCATTCTGCTGTCAGGTTTGCCAGCGAACTGGTGATCTGTATGGAACCATTGTTGTTGCCACAGGTCGTATTGGTGACTGTATATGTTGCCTGTGGAGTGGCATTTACAGTAATGGTTACAGAATCTCTTGATGTACAATTTGTCAGCCCGTCCAAGAATGTAAGTCTGTATTGATATACTCCCGGCGTGTTGGTATCTACTGTCAGATATCTGTTGGCTGTAACCGGGGTGCCATTCACAGTCCAGGTAAATGTATTTGGCGGATTACTAACAGGAATGCCGGCATCCAGCATTACCGGATCACCCTGACAAACAGTCAGATTCGGCCCCAGATCTACCTGTACTGCTCCATTGTATACAATTACGGTATCTTCAGTAGTACATCCGGCAGGATTGGTGATACTAACCCAGTATTGTCCGGGCTGGTCAACATTTATCGTTTTGGTCGTTTCACCGGTATTCCAGAAGTATGACAGCCCCGGTGTGTTGGTAGTATCTGCATCCAGCACCAGATAGTCATTGCATATTATCGGATCGTTAAACGCCGGGTCATCCGGATACCCGGAAATTGTGACATTCTGTGTCAACAAAGTATCCAGTCCACAGCGGTTAGTTACATGAAAGATCGTATAATATGTGCCTTCGGCATTGTATACATGGGATGTTTCTTCATTAGAATCTCCGAAGCCATCTCCAAAATCCCAGTAATACTGGTCTATGATCGATGTTCCGACACCTATAAATTCTGTGATCTGACCAACACAACCAGGTATAACCGTAGCTGAGGCCTGGGGTGTCTGCATCATCATACTTTGGACAAAATTAGGCAAGCCCAAAGAAGATAATGTGCCGGGTGCCAGTTGGAAACCATCCAGCACAAAGGAAGAGGTACCCAGGGTATCTGTAGTCGGAAAGATGGTACTCAGATATCCGTAATCGTCAACCGCAACATAGAGCTGTCCGTCGGGCGCGATCTGTATCGCTCCGAAATTGAGAGATGACTGTTCGTTAAGTACTTCAACGGTTGCCTCAATGGAAGCTTTGTCATAATTATGAAGTTCGTATTCGTAGATCTTTGACTGTGGCGAAGACTGATTGTTTACTGTCACATACAATTTCTGACTGTTGGGTGAAAATTCCACCCCATAGACCTGATATGCAGGGAAAGCATCCGGCAACTCTATCTGCACATAATTGGAGAGGGTGCCTGTAGAATCTGAAAACTGGAACAGTTCCACATAATTTGAACCATTGTCCGACAACGCCACAGCCAGCATGCTGCCGTCTGTCGAAAGTTTCATATATCCTTCTCCCGTTTCTTTAGGACCTATGTTATGAGGTGAGCCGATACTCGTTAGTACAGGAGTGCCAATCCCCAGGTCTGTGATCGGATAGACCCTGAAGGTATTATTCCCGAACTCATGCGTCACCAGCCAAACAAACCCTCCCGGATTGGTTGCTGTGATCCGTTCGGTCGATTGTTCAAACAACGGCATGTCTTTTACGATCACCTCCCCGACAGTACCTTCGTCAATCTCCTTGATATCAACTACAGAATAGCTCAATACGTAATTATCGCTCGGGTTCCAGATATTGCGTGTTGTAAACACGTAAAACATCGTCTCATCGTCCGGAAATGGCACGATGATCGAGGACTGGGTTGAGTTGTTGTCACCACCAATATTCGCTCCATTAAACATTGGCAAGTGTTGCTGATCATAAATCGTACTGCCATCGGTATAAAACAGGAGATCGCCGTTTCGGTCGGATATAGTCGCAGAACCCTGCGGAGCCATGATCTGGCCGTCCGACAGCGGTATGGGAGGACTTTCGTTAAAGTCAATACCTGCATGATCGCCAAAATACCACACATTGGCTGATTGTGTTTCTACACCATATACCTCCACATTTATCCCGTCATATGACGAACATACACCATAATCAACTATCGCCCAATAATATCCTGCAGAGTCGACATCAATGGTTTGTCCTGTTTCTCCTGTGTTCCACCGGTAAAGTTGTCCGTTGGGTCCTGCGTCCAGTGTCAGCACTTCACCCGGACAGATTACAGTATCCTGTCCCAGGTCAACCGAGTCCTGAATGTCTGTGATGGAAATCAACTGCGTTATCAAGGTATCCTGCCCGTCGATGGATGCTGTAAGTGTAACAGTATACGTTCCGGGCTGGGAATAGGTATGTATCGGTGACTGATAATAGGAGGTGTTATTCGGGTCACCAAAATCTCCGAAATCCCATGAGTATGAGTCGGCCGGAGGCAACAGATCCGGGAAGAACTTTGTTGGTGTTCGATAGCAGGTGCCGTAAAATTCGATGGCTGCCGGATCATACGTAGTTTCTACTCCGGGAGCAACAAACGAAAACTGACGCCCGTTGAAATTTATATTTCCAAAGGGTGTTGGCTGATAATCCACCCTTGCCAGAACGGTTTCGTCCGGATTTTCAATACGCCCCAGGAGGAAGGGCCCTCCGGAAGTTTCCTGATACAAGTGATAAATAGCGCTGTCCGGACCTATCTGCAATCCATAGCTTCGATACGCCGGCGGATTGATCACATCAAGTGATGCGGTAGGCGCATTGTTAAAATCATACCGGTATACTTCACCTGTTGCAGGTCGTGAAAAGAAGAGCTTCGTTCCATCAAGTGACCATTCTGTGTCATAAACAGCTACCCCTCCTGCGTCTGCATTGGCAGAATTGGGAATATTATCCACATAGGAAAGCGTGTTGGTTACAGGGTCAAAATTCAGAATCTGAATATTCTCATTCGTGTTTTGCGGAGATACGGCGATATTTCCCGACCCCGGATGATACGCAAAATTTTCGGCAATAATATTCCCTGTTACGGGAAGCGATGATAAAAGTGTGAATCCCCCTTCATCAATCGAATAAACCCTGAATTCTCCCGTGGTATTATCCTGAACGAGCATCACATTGTCGCCATCTTGAGATTCAATAACGAATATCGGATCATGCACCCCTGAGATTAGTGAGTTCTGGTTTTTGGTCACGATATTCCCCAGGTCCGGTTCAAGCCCTGTAGCGTTACCTGCCTGATTCATATCTACAATTGAGTAGTAGATGGTACCGCCTCCATCATTAGTCAACACATAATACTCTCCCGGATTGTTCGGTCTCGGACTAATCGCGACCATTTGATTGCCTGCCGGATCACCGGTTATCCCTCCACCGTTGGGCATGGGATTATGTCTTGCATCAAAAACGGTATTCCCGTCTGTGTAAAACAGCAGATCTCCCGAATTACGATCCGTTGCTATTGCTGCTCCCCCCGTTCCCATTCCGGGATTCTGATCCATGGACAAATTCGGTTGATTGTCAGAGATGTTAAATACGATTCCGTATTGTGAACTGCCAAAATACCAATTGTGGTTCTTAAGGTTTTGAGCTCCTGCATTGGTCGATGGGAAAAGTGCTAAAAATCCTAATGCAATCAGGATAGCAATACACTTTAATAGTTTATTTGAAGAGCGAGTATCCATATAAAATGTATATGATTTCTAATACCTGGTAATATAATTACGAAAGTTAACGAATAAATAGTATGTTTTAATAAACAAATAATACATTATCGAAGTTTTCTTCGTTATGCAAGAAATAATTAATTTTACCATTAAAGCATTAATTTAAAGACCTATTTTTATATTTAGGTAAATTTTATATGGTAGATTAACCAATTTCAGCTGTTGATGAGAAAATATTTAGTTATACTAATTATACTGTTTTCAGGCCTCAATCAAAGGATCTGTGCGCAGGATCCGCAATTTTCTCAGTTCTATGCAGCCCCGTTGTACCTCAACCCGGCCTTTGCCGGTTCTACAGAACTTGCCCGTGTCGGATTGAATTACCGTAACCAATGGCCCTCCTTCCCGGCCACCTTCACCACCTATTCGGTCTATTTCGACTATTTCTTTGAAGATTACAACAGTGGTGTTGGTCTGTTGCTGATGTCGGACAAGGAAGGACTCGCCGGCCTGAATACCACAAACATCACCTTACAATATGCCTATCAGTTGCAGCTTACACCAAGGATTATTTTCCGTCCTGCACTGGAAGGATCCTATAACATGAAACGTATTGACTTCAATAATCTGGTATTCAGCGATCAGCTGGACTTCACCGGACAAATAAATCCTTCAACCGGCGAGATCTTTAATTCGGACTTCCGCAATAATTATTTTGATATCGGAGCCGGGGGACTGGTGTATTCTGATAAATTTTGGGTCGGATTTTCCGCAAACCACCTTCTTTCGCCCAATACCTCCCTGCTGGACGAGAATTCACCTCTTGACAGGAAATTTTCTATTCATATGGGATATAAATTCCTGTTGCCCACAAAAACCGATTTTGCCTTCAGGTCAGGGTATCGTGATGTGAGCATTACCCCTACAGCCCAGTATAAGATGCAAGGGCAATTCTCACAGCTTGATGCAGGTCTGTATTTCACCTATGAACCCATTGTTTTTGGCATGTGGTACCGTGGACTTCCATTCAAACCACTCGATGGCAACAGCAACAATGAATCCCTGATCTTTCTTCTTGGATATACATCAAAAGGTTTAAACATCGGATACAGTTACGACCATACAATCTCAAAACTCGGCCCTGCAACCGGAGGGGCGCATGAAATATCCTTACGCTATGAATTTTTCATGGGCGATCCCCGCAAACCCGCGAAGAATGTCCGGAAGATCCCCTGTCCGCAGTTCTGATTTTTTCTCAAACAAAACACCCGATTATGCGTATGAAAATACATCTTTTCGTATGTTAGCAACCCAAATAAAATTCAGTTTATGGAAGCCAAAGTTATCTTGATCGTATTATTGCTAATTCTGACATTTGATTTTCTGTTTAACAAGATCCTTGAATTTCTGAATTTCAGGAACCTGAAACCTCAGTTGCCCAAAGAAGTCAGCGATATCTACGATCAGGAAAAATATGCCAAATCCATTGCGTATTCCAAAACCAATACCAGGCTGACATTTATTGTTTCATCATTTAGTTTCGTGTTGTCCTTCTCTTTGATCCTGACCGGATTTTTTGGATGGCTGGATGAATATCTGCGTCAGTTCCTGAGTAATGAGATATTAATTACCCTGACATTCTTCGGAACGATCATGCTGGGATCCGATCTGTTGAATATTCCCTTCCAGTTATACGACACTTTTGTCGTTGAAGAGAAATTTGGCTTTAATAAAACGACAGTAAAGACGTATATCCTCGATAAATTGAAGATGTATCTTTTGTCTGCACTGATTGGCGGGCTTATCGTCTTTTTACTGCTAAAGCTTATTGTATTATTTGATACCACCTTCTGGGTCTATTTCTGGATCGCCATATCCATATTTACGTTGTTCATGAATATTTTCTACTCAACTCTCATACTTCCTCTGTTTAACAAGTTAAAACCTCTGGAAGATGGCGAACTTAAATCTGCCATTGTCGAATACAGCAAAAAAGTCGATTTCCCTATTGAAAATATCTTTGTCATAGACGGTTCAAAACGATCATCGAAATCAAATGCTTATTTTATGGGCCTGGGCAAGAAAAAGAAAATCGTATTATATGACACCCTGATTGAAAATCACACCACAGAAGAGCTTGTTGCCGTATTGGCTCACGAAGCAGGTCATTATAAAAAGAATCACATCATCACAGGCTACCTGTTGTCCACTATTCAAACGGGATTGACCTTGTACATCATGTCGCTGATGATCTTCAATCCATCTATGTCGTTGGCACTTGGGGGCTCTCAGAATGCCATTCACCTGAATTTGCTGGCTTTCGGGATCTTATACACACCAATATCACATTTTCTGGGTCTGTTCATGAATGTCATAAGCAGAAATAATGAATATGCTGCAGATGCTTATGCAAAAAACACGTTTGATGGCAAAGCATTACAAGCCGTATTGAAAAAACTTTCGGTTGATAATCTGAGCAATCTTCTGCCTCATCCGGCATATGTCTTTTTTAATTATTCACATCCGCCTTTGTTAAAAAGACTTGAAGCGATTGAGGAAAAAGGAGCAAGAAGCAAGGAACAAGGATGATTTTTGAAAAGAGCATGGGGCTCAGGGCAAAGCGTTACATGGAGTACTTTCTTCAGGTTTGAATGGATAAATTAAATGCTTATGACACATACAGATAAGCTGCTGATAAAAGCTTTTCCAAAGTCGGAAACTTTGGAAAAGAAACATAATCTTTGCGCCCTTGGCGTTCTTCTTCGCGGCCTTTGCGTGAAACAAAATCCCGGGTTTGATTAATTATCAGAATTCCGGTTTCTTCGGATTTCTTCATTCAAACAGTTTTTCTTATTGCGTATCCAATCTAAGAAACGAAATAATCATGATTGGTTATCGAAATTTATATCGTTCCGGGCGTTATGCTACATACCATTGATTTTTACGGACCAAAGAAAAACATTAAAAATCCAATGCATCCAGATGTTTGAAATGACCGTTGCCCATGACTCTTCGCTTCATTTCCTTGACCTTCTCAACCTCCGGTTCTAATTTTTCAAGTTGACTAAGGATGAACAACTGGCGCTGCAAATCACTTTGAAATTTAAGGAATTGATATTCTTCCTCTATAGACAATCCGATGATATGGGCAATTTTATAGATAGAGACATCCGGTTTTATAATGATCGTTTTATGGATATTGATATCGCTTAACAGCTTCTCCAGCTTCGACCGGATCTCTTCCGACAGATACGGATCTTCATTTTTGATGCTGTCAACAAATTCGATCAGACCTCCGGCATATTGCTTTCCCTCTACAGGATTGAAGAGCTTTTTAATGCGAAAAATCCTTTGACCAATTGCTTTGATATCCATGTTTCCATCGTCATACTCTTTGGATATCTCATCGATTTTAACTGTCGTACCGTATTCATGAATATCGTTTATATAAACCGGTATCCCAAACACACGCTCTTCGCCCAAAACATCCCTAATAAGTTGTTTATACCGGGGCTCAAAGACATGCAGGTGCAGGTCTTCGCCGGGGAAAGCGACGAGTTTCAATGGAAACAGTGGCAATATATCATTCATGGATCGAAATTATATAGTCATCATATATATACAAAAGTACCTGAAGGCACTTTCGTTCCATTTTTCGAAATATTTTACATGTTTTTCACGATCTCATTTCCGAATTCAGAGCATTTAAGCAAGGTTGCTCCTTCCATAAGCCTGTGAAAATCATAGGTCACTCTTTTTGAAGATATAGCTTTTTCAAGTCCTTTATAGATCAGATCAGCAGCTTCTGTCCACCCAATATATTCAAGCATTAAAGCTCCTGAAAGGATTACAGACCCGGGATTCACTTTGTCCTGTCCTGCATATTTCGGAGCTGTTCCATGTGTCGCTTCAAAGATGGCGTGACCGGTAACATAGTTAATATTTGCTCCCGGAGCGATCCCTATACCACCTACAATGGCCGCAAGAGCATCCGAAACATAATCGCCGTTCAGGTTTAAGGTAGCAATCACGGAATATTCGGTAGGACGTGTCAATATCTGTTGTAAAAAGGCATCTGCAATCACATCTTTGATGATGATCTTGTGTCCGTCTTTTTCAATGATTTGCCATGGCCCGCCTTCATAATCATCAGCACCATACTTTTCCTTCGCAAGCTTGTATCCCCAGTCACGAAATGCCCCTTCAGTAAATTTCATGATATTACCTTTGTGCACCAGGGTTACTGAAGTTCGCTTATGCTCAAATGCATATTCAATGGCAGCCTGAACCAACCGCTCGGTACCATCTTTTGATACAGGCTTGATGCCATATCCGGTAGTTTCCGGAAACCGAACTTTTTTAAAGCGTTCGGGAAAGCTTTCCTGAAACAGAATGGCGAACGTTTCTGCATCGGCAGATCCTTCCTCAAACTCAATACCTGCGTAGATATCTTCCGTGTTTTCTCTGAAAATCACCATATCCGTAGCCCCCGGATCCTTTACAGGAGAGGGAGTACCATTAAACCATCGAACCGGCCGCACACAGGCATAAAGGTCAAGCTGTTGCCTTAGTGCTACATTTAACGATCGGATACCTCCACCTACAGGCGTTGTAAGTGGCCCTTTAATGCCAACCAGATACTTTTTAAAAGCATCCAGGGTTTCATCCGGCAACCAGTTTCCTGAGATGTTATACGATTTCTCGCCAGCCAGAACCTCCTTCCACTGTATCTTTTTAGTTCCTTTGTATGCTTTTTCGACGGCAGCATCAAAAACCACTTTAGATGCCGGCCATATATCGACTCCGGTACCATCACCTTCAATAAATGGAATTACAGGATTGTCCGGTACAAGAAGTTTACCGTTTTGGATGGATATTATTTGTTCGCTCATGTGACTTTTAGTTGTTTAATTTTTTTTGCAAGCTTAAGAACTTCATAACACAT
>JBNKDZ010000270.1:0-3773 GCA_050288525.1 Cyclobacteriaceae bacterium | reverse complement strand
GCGCTTCCGCCTTATCTTCTTCGATAGGCGTATCATCGAGCACACCGGTATACTCCTGAGGTATTTTCCCGGCATCCAGGTAAAAAGCGCTTACGGCCATGGCTTCGAGCAATTTTGATTCTTCGTCGGAAGAGGTGGATTTTGAAAGGATATTCTCCACCGCTTCCGGAAGCATGCCTTCCTTCAACTGACTTCTTTCTGTCCCTAACAGGGCCGTTTCCAGTATTTTTTTATACATAATTTACAACAACAGGTATTTATCTTCCTGAAAGATCCCCAGAGGGAGTATGTTATTATTTCTTAAAACAAAGGCGATGTTGTTGGCCTTGTTGCCCGAGATCACCAGCCAGTTCAGCAATTTGTCCATATCAAATCCTTCTGTGACCGGGACAAATTTCAAATGCTGATCACACACACCCCATTGCTTACCCTGTCTTCCTGGGCGCACATTTTTCATGGTCATGACCATATCGTTGTACCACGGATTTTGTTCCAGGAGTAGTGTTTTGCGTTCGAATGCCGCATCCCAGGACTCGAGCATCTCCGGTATGCTTTTTAATGCATCCTCAACGCTGCGCTGCATCTTCACGGCAGCCCTGTAGGGTGTCACCGAGGGGAAGAAGGCAAATTCCGCTTCCATGACTGTTCCCGGCATAAAATGATATTCGAAGGTGGAGAACCTGGTTGAAAAATTAAGGATGAGTGCCATTCTGCCGGTCTGACAGCCGATAAACCAGTTGCGCTGTACCGTGATGTCGTCAATATCCTCATTTTCCTGCCCTGCCAGCAACCACTGATCTTTGGCCGTATCTGCCTCCGGATCCGCGAGGAGCTCTTTGGAAGACTGGCTCCAGCCTACGAGATTTCGGATGGTAGCCTGCCATAGGGGATCGAGGTTCTGATAGTTTTTGAATGTACGGATCAGCAGGTACAGTTTCGCAATAATTAGGGAAGCTTCCTTCTGCCAGGCATCGCCATCATCAAACCGGATATCTCTGAACGACTTCACCCAGCCAGCCAGTCCGGATGCTTTGGCATCAACCATCCGTGAGGCTACTTTTTCATATTCTAAAGAAGACTTGTTGGGTAGTTCCAGCAATCCGATTCTTACAAGGTCTTTGAGCCAAAGTTCGAGTTCATTCACCCCTGCCTGAACCGACATCATCCGCTGATCCTGCGTTTTTTGCTTTTGCTTCTCCTTCCGCTCCAGATCTTCCGGTGTCTCCTCTTTTGGCTCTTTCTCGACAGCTTTATTCGCTTTAGCCTCCCGGCGGTCCATCCAATCCTTAACCCAATCGGGTTCTTCGGTGGTCGAAAAGGCATCTCCTTCATTTGTAAACAGCAACATCAGGGCAATACTGTGTTTGCACGGGAACTGCCTTGAAGGACACGAACATTTATAGGCGACGGATTGCGTATCAATCTGGACCATGTACGGATTTTTACCGCTTCCTTTTATGGCTCCCCAGATTGCGCGTTCGCTTTTTGCAAACTCGGTCCATTTGCCTTTGGGAGATAACTTCCGGCCTGAATTAAAAGCTGCCGGATTTGGTGCGATAGATTTAATTTGTTCTTCTGAAAACACAAACAATACAGTTTAAACAATTTGTCTGGAAGTAACTTTACTTTAAAATAATAAAAAACGATTGTACTTATCTATTGAAATACGGGGTCCTTTTTCTTTATTTTTTAACAATATAAAAATTATTTGTAAAACAGAAATTGTAAACAAAAATTAAAATACCCGAGTCATAATATTTTACATGTTACATATATTCTTTTTATTAGTTTTTTTTACTCATACCGTTATATCCCTTGTTTAGGCATTTTTTTGATCTATATTTGCCCCTTCACCTAAAAATAATCATTATGAAATCCTATTTTATCATTTTATCCATCGCTATTATGCTTTCAGGTTGTTTTGGGTCGGACTATGTACCTGACAAACCTGACAAAGAATTCTGGGAAGTTGTTAGCCCTTCTTCCCAGCAAATGAATGAGAATGTTGTTTTAGGAATTGAATCGGTTGTAAGCAACCTCAACAACGTTTATTCGTTTATTTTGATCAGAAACGGTAAAATTGTTTCGGAACAATACCAAAATGAAAAAACAGCAGATTCGCTGTTAAACATCTGTTCCATAACAAAACGTATCACTTCATCCCTTATCGGGATTGCCATTGACAAATCGATCATCAATGGAGACCAGACGCTCATCCATAATTACTTCCCTGAAATATCCAATTTTCAGGCAGATCCGAAATGGAATGATATTAACATCTATCATCTGGAAAATATGATCTCAGGCATGGACTGGGTCGAAGTTATGCACCTGCCTGCATTTCAATCTAATTTTATGAATCCTTTGCCTTTTATTTTCAGCAGGAGTATTAGCAAGACTACAGGACAAAACTTCTCTTACAACACGGTAAGCACCCACCTATTGTCGTATATTGTCCAAAGAGCCTCCAACCAGAATACAGATGATTTTGCTGTGGAGAAATTATTCAACCTGATCGGGATCAAAAAATTCAACTGGATGAAAGATGGTAATGGTGTTGTGAATGGAGGTGCCGGACTGGAGCTTAAGGCCCGCGACCTGGCGAGGTTTGGTTTGCTGTACATGCAAAACGGCCAGTGGTGCAACAAACAGGTCATATCAGAATCATGGATTAACAAGTCTCTGTATACGCCTGTAATTCTTGATACGCTCGAAAGCGTCATTCTGGCTACATCTCCAGACGAAGTAACAAATACAGGCATGTCCATTGGCAACACCTGGTGGACCAGGGAATTTATGGGAAAAACCGTTCATTACGGCGACGGTTACGGTGGACAAATTCTGATGCTGATACCAGAGATTAATATCATCATTGTCATGAACAGAAATGAAAACGTTGAGTTGTACGACAACATCGCCGCATTCAACGAATTTTTCAATCAGATACTTCCCATGGTAATCAATAGCGTGATCCCGGATGGTAACTGATTTCACAGATTACACGGATCACAGATTAAATAATTTCACAGATCACACGGATTTATTGTCTTCCGTGTGATCAAAATCCATGAAGAATTCATGACACTGAAAGTAGAATCTGCATTAAAAACAACAATACTTTAATGCAGATTTTACTCCTTGTTAAATCAAAATCCGTGTAATCCTTTAATCCGTGTAATCCGTGATCAATCCTTGATGCAGCGGACAGACAATCCCTCTGCCGTGTGGATATTTTGAGTTGTAAAGGAAAATCCGGAAGAATAGTATTCTCTGCTCACTCCAAATTCAGTTTCACCACTATTTGTTGAAGTCCACCATGCCGGTTTTGAAGACAGAGATAAAAAATATCCGGAATTTGTATAATTGTCATTCAGTTGTGAAGTGTTTTTTCGCTCATTAATATTTTTATCTGTATTATTCGTTGAAAAAGGCATGAACAAATCAACATTTTCGCCATCATCCGTACTCAATTGTCTCAGGCGATCTTCCATTTCTGACCATTCTGTGTCATCCGGCAGGTGCCATCCGGCTGGACACACATCCTTTGCAGTCTCGTAATTATACAAAACATTAAATGTGAACTCAAAGGTGATATCATCAATTTGTTTTATTCGGAAACCGTCGTTCTGACTGATATAAGCAAGATCTTCATAAACTATTTGTGAAACGTTCATCTTTGGCAAATAGGCAAGATTTTCTGCCATCCAGATTTTGTCATTAATACGTATTGTCCGGTAGATGTGTCCGTCTCTCGGGTCAGTCAGATGTCCTGG
>JBNKDZ010000269.1:0-6170 GCA_050288525.1 Cyclobacteriaceae bacterium | reverse complement strand
TTTAATTTCGTAATCCACAGCGAAGGACAGGATCATCAACTGCACCATTGGAGCGATAAAGATAATAGGCAGCATTGCCTTGTTCCTGAATATCTGTTTAAATTCTTTTTCGAGTATGAATAATATAATTTTCATTTCCGGGGAAGTCTGATTTTAAATTTTTTAGTACTCAATAAGATAAAGAAGGCGGTAAAGCCTGCCAGAATCAGTGTTTCTTTCCATATCACTCCTATTCCGGAGCCTTTCAGCATAATGCTTTTAATTATGATGATAAACCATTTTGCAGGAACGATATTGGAAATTATTTGCAATGGTAGCGGCATATTTTCAACCGGAAACAGAAATCCTGACAACAGGATTGTCGGTAACATCAACCCCATCAAAGAGATCATGAGTGCCACCTGTTGGGATTGGGTTATGGTGGAAATAAATATTCCCAATGAAAGGGCGGTGATAATAAATAGGGTTGTCTCCAGAAGCAATAAGGTAAGACTTCCCATCACAGGCACTCCAAACACAAAATATCCCAGTAAAAGAACTATGATGGCATTGGTAAAGGAAAGCAACAGATAGGGAACTACTTTCGCCAGAATGATCTGAACAGGTGCCATAGGTGTGGCGAGAAGCACCTCCATGGTGCCCAGTTCTTTTTCTTTCGTAATGGATATGGAGGTCATCATAGCAGATACCAGCATCAGGATAATGGTTATTAGTCCGGGTACAAACATATACACCCCTTTAAGCTCGGGATTATAGAACATCTTTGGGAGTACCTCAATACGCATGGGCAGATCGGCAGTCGTATTCAGTTGTGTTTGATAATCCTGGATTATTGCCCGGGTATAATTGAGTAACATGGTAGCTGTATTGGGGTCTGAGGCATCTGCCAGTACCTGAATATCAGCTATGTTTTCTTTTTCCAGACGTTGTCCGAAATCGGGTTCAAAAATGATTACTTCTTTGATCTTTCCTTCGCGGAAAGTAGGTTCTATTTCTCTGAAGTCGCGTATTTCTTTTTTCAGGATAAAATAGTCAGAAGAAAGAAGTTTATCCGTGAGGGCTTTCGTATGATAGTCAACTGATTGGTCATATATGGCTATTTTGGCATGTTTTATTTCATTGGTAATGGCAAAGCCGAACAGCATTATCTGTATTACAGGCATTCCGATCAGTATGATCAGGGTGCGCCAGTCACGCAGTATGTGGTAGAATTCTTTTTTAACAAAGGCCAAAAATCGTTTCATATATTTCAGAATATTTAAATCAACACAAAAATTATCCGGCCATACCTTTCGGACGTGCCAGGTGTACGAAAACCTTGTCCATGGAATCTTCACCATATCCGGATTTAAGTTCTCCAGGTGTACCTAATGCTTCGATTTTTCCATCGACCATGATCGAAATCCTGTCACAATACTCAGCTTCATCCATATAATGAGTCGTCACGAAAATAGTTGTACCCATTTTTGCAGCATCATAGATCATTTCCCAGAAATGCCTCCTCGTAATGGGATCAACCCCCCCGGTCGGCTCATCAAGAAACACGATTTCCGGGTCATGAAATACAGCGATTGAGAAGGCGAGTTTCTGTTTCCAGCCCAGAGGCAAGGATGAAATACGTTTAGTGGATACTTCCAGAAGGCCCAGTCTTTTTATAAGCTCTTCGCTCTTTTTTTCAATATCTTTTCGTTTCATGCCATAGATCCCGCCATAGAATTTTATGTTTTCGCGTACCGTGAGGTCCTGGTAGAGGGAAAATTTCTGGCTCATATAGCCTATCCGGATTTTAATCTTTTCCCGATTGTTGGCAAGGTCAAACCCGGCTACAACTGCATTTCCGGAAGTTGGGTTAAGCAGGCCGCACAACATTTTCATGGCGGTGCTTTTTCCGGCACCATTGGCTCCGAGGAATCCGAAAATTTCGCCTTTTGCAGTTTTGAAAGAAATATTGTCTACAGCTGTGAAATCGCCGAATTTCTTGGTCAGGTTTTCTACAGTAATTGAATATTGTTCCATCATGGTGTTTCGTTTGTGCTCATAAGCGCCATAAAGCGGTCTTCAATTGTCGGCTTGATTTTCATTATGGTTACTTCCTCATGACCTTTGGAACGAAGATAGTTTTCAATCAGTCCGGTATCCGGGTTTTTGTTTATATCCGAATAGTGTATAAATTCTCCGAAGAGGAACACGGAGCGGGCACTTTCAAAAGCTCTCATATCTTCGATAAGCTGATGTTTTTTTGAGCTTGAAATGGCCAACAGAATTTCTCCGGATTTCTCAATGATATTTTGAGGTGTATCAATATCCAGAAGCTTCCCGTTCTGGATAAGGCCGATCCTGTCGCACATTTTCGCTTCGTCCATATAGGGGGTGGATACCAGGATCGTGATGCCGCTTTTGGCAAGTTTTTTCAGCATACCCCAGAATTCTTTCCTCGAAACCGGGTCAACGCCAGTGGTAGGTTCGTCCAGGAAGACTACTTCTGGTTTATGGATCATGGCACATGAAAGGGCCAGTTTTTGTTTCATGCCACCTGACAGCTTCCCTGCTTTGCGTTTCCTGAATGGTTCAATCTGGACATAGATATCCTTAATTAATTCGTAGTTCTTTTCGATGGTCGTGCCAAAGATGGAAGCGAACAATTCCAGGTTTTCCTCAACCGTGAGATCTTCATAAAGCGAAAAACGGCCAGGCATGTAACCGATCATTTTTCTCAGTTTTTTGAAATGTTGTACAACATCCATGCCTGATACATTTGCCCAGCCTTCATCGGGTAGCAGGAGTGTTGTTAGAATACGTATAAGGGATGTTTTTCCCGAGCCGTCAGGACCTATAAGACCAAAAATTTCACCTTTTGACACTTCAAATGAAACACCTCTAAGGGCTTCAGTCTGATCATACCGTATACGGATATTATTAACCTTTATCATTGCATTCTTATTTAAGAAAAACTTCGCCCGGCATACCGATTTTCAGAGATCCGTCATTTTTTACGCGTATTTTGAAGGCATAAACCATATTTACACGTTCATCACGGGTCTGGATAACCTTTGGGGTAAATTCTGCGGTTGAGGAGATCCAGGAAATTTTTCCTTCATACGTTTTCATATCTCCGTCTGGCTGATCAATCTTTACCTGTACGTTCTGCCCTATGGCAATCTCAGACAACTGGTCACCGCTTACATACGCACGCAGTGTGATGGTTGAAAGATCGGCTATTTTATAAAGAGGTTTACTGAATCCGGTAACTTCTCCTTCGTATGCATATTTGGAAAGAACTGTTCCTGCGGAAGGATTGGTGATGACACATTTGCTGATCTGGTCTTCCAGTTGCCGGATCTGATATTCAATGGGTTTTACCTCGCTCATCAATCCTCTGTTGCTTGTATTGAGCTGGCTTTTCGTTGCTTTGATCTTTTTTTCTACCACATCTATCTCGCCAAGGATATCATCGTACTGTTTTGTTGTAGCAGCGCTGTCCTGAAGCAATTTTTCAACACGTATTTTCTCACGAAGAAGATTGGCCTTTTGCTTTTGAAACACGTCAATTTGCAGGTCGACATCCTGTGTTTTTGCCCCGATAGCCTGTATGCTGGCAAACAACTGCTGTTTTTTCAGATAGAGCTGGAATGTGTCGATCAGACCTACAACTTCATTTTTTTTCAGTACATCACCTTCTTCGGGTACAAGGGATAACAATTTTCCGGTCCCTTCCGACGAAACAATGATTTCAACAGCTTCAAAATTGCCATAAGCATCGGCACTATCATTGTTTCCTGAACATGCGAATAGCAATGGAAGTATTATCAGATTTAAAAAGATATATTTATTCATGATTAATGGTATTAAAGATTTCCTGAAATGGTAAGATAATTTATTTGAGCCTGCTGAAGCTGAACTTTATGTATCTGGTTTGTCAGTTCAAGCTGGGTTCTGGAATTTAGTTCTGACAAATAGTCCTGCGGTGTTATGACACCGTTCTCAAGCTGTGTGAATGACCTTCGGACAATATTATTTTGCAGGGCAACGAGTTCCTTATCCTTCTCAATTAAAAGGTTGAGCTTTTTTATATCGGCTTTTTCTTTATCGAGCATCCTGTCGAGGTTGTTCTCAAGGTCCTGCTTTTTTGTTTTAACGATTTCCTGATTGGCAGTATAGATTCCCTTTTCACGTTTGGCATTACCAAAATCCAGCAACTTCCACTGTAATTTTACACCTACAATATAAAAATCGGAAAAATCGGTTTCCAACAGGTTAAAAGCATTTGGTTGTCCAACGCCAGCCTGGGCAAATGCCGAAACAACAGGTCTTCGTTTTGCATTGCTTAACCCTTTCATGGTTTCCAGGTAAAGATGTTGTTGATCAAATAGCCTCAATTCAGGCCGGTTAAGTTCTGTTGCAGGAGTGATATCAACTTCCGGAACATTCAATTTGGCGGTAGAATCAATGGGTTGTCCTATCCATTTCCCAAGCATAATCAGGACAGCTTCCCTGTCAAGTTGTGCAGAAAGGATTTGTTGTTCGATCTCCAGAATTTGTTTTTTAAAGCTGTCGGCAGCACTAATTAGAATCACACCATTCTGTGCCCTGGATTTAATGATCAGATACTGATCGTTCAGCTCTTTCAATACGGTATTTAGAATGGAGATGTTTTCCTGCAAGAGCAGTGATGAAAAATACAACTGGATAACAGATGACTTGATGTTGTACAGGTCAACTTCGAGGCCTGCCAGTTCACTGTTATAGTTTGCTTTTTCAATTAGCTTCCTGTTTTTGGTTATTCCACCGTCATAAATATTCTGATAAACATCAATTGTTGCTTTGTATTGATCTTTTGGAATAACGGGGGATTCAAATAACGGATTGTTTGGAAACGAAAATACATCCGATTGATAGGAAGCCTGACCATTCAGATAGATAGATGGCAGATTCGAACTGCCAATATTTTTTATTGATAGCGTTTCCTTTGTTTCCAGATAAAGTTTTTGTTTTGTTAAAGGGCTGAGTGCTTCTGCTTTTTGAATGCAGGAATCCAGTGTCAGTTCCTGTCCTGATAGCTGAAGAGACCAAAGTAACAAAGCGGGTAAAAAGCATTTCAATATATTCATGATTTAAACATTTTTCAAATAGGAGAATATCATTTCGGGGATAATTGTCTTTCGTTCCTGAAGTAATTTTCTGAAATCATCATCGTCCAGATTAAAGGCTCTGGAAATAATCGGTTTCGCAAGAAAGGGGAAGATCGACATTGCTACAATGTTTGAAAACAATTGCATCGGATCAACAGGCCGGTATTCGCCAGACTGCACTTTTTCTTCCAGCTGTTTTGCTAACACATCTTTCAGATTACCCATCATATTTGTGATATGTGTCAGACGTTCAGGATTTTGATTGATCTCATTGATTATAAATACAGGTAAAAACGGATTGTCTGAGATGGTATCGATGTAATTTGCAACAAACATTTTTATTTTTTCTTCAATCGGTGCATCACCAGCCATAAGTCCGAAGGTTGTCGGAGCAAACTTGTGAAAGGCCTCCTGAAAAATAGCCTGAAAAAGCTTTTCTTTGCTGCGAAAATAATAATGTAACAATGCTTTGTTAATGCCTGCTTCATCTGCTATTTCCTGCATTCTTGCTCCATGAAGGCCTTTTCGTACAAATACTTTTTTTGCTGCTTGAAGTATTTTCAATTCTGTATCTGATTTTTCCATTTGGTGAAACTATATGATTTAATTAAATAGTTTAACTGATTGGTTAAAATTAGATACGAAAAACCAGATAAAAAAGTTTTCTTCAAAAAAAATAATTGGAACAAGGATTTTCATATGGAGGATGATGCACAGAGCACAGGAATTTTTTTCATGGTTTGAAAGCATCTCAGATATCAAACCAAGGGTAAACCATATACCTGAGAACGTAATTGTTTTAATGATCTTTTTAAAAAAATATCAGCACATAGGGTTTTTAAAAATATCAATCCCTAATACCATTTGCGAAAACAAAACTTACAGTTTACTGATGTCTGGTCCAGACTTCTTTGGTCCCCTGTGCAGGATTTCCATTGTACCTGATAACGGTTATTTTGTTTTTTTCCGTCATCTGGATCTGACATGTATAGGTTTTACCTTCTTTATAATGATAGTAGGTGCCTTTTTCCCACAATTTAT
>JBNKDZ010000268.1:0-6206 GCA_050288525.1 Cyclobacteriaceae bacterium | reverse complement strand
ACCGACGGGAAGGCCGCTGCAATGGAAATCGCGTCATATTTACAAACATACGGTTCCAAATGATGAAGGATTTTGGTTTTATTATTCCCGAAAGCAGACATATTGACCTTGATAAAACGGATTCACGGTTAAATAATTTTGTACTGCAAAACGAACCCTCTTATGCGTTATGTATCTCATGTGGCGGATGTACCGCAACATGTACTGCAAGTCCTTTGGCATTTAGTCTACGAAAAATGAACATCTCCCTGCACAGAGGCGAGTTGGATTATGTGACTAAGCAAATCGACAAATGCATGATGTGCGGAAAGTGCATACTGGTATGTCCGAGAGGTGTTCAGACACGAAATGTACTACTCAGAATTAAGCAAGGAATAGTCAAACTGAAGAATAATGAATTTTGACCCGTTTGTATTGCCATTTACCATAGGATTTAATGGACTTGTTCTGTTACTTATCGTGAAATACGGAAGGTGGTTCATTAGCCTTGATCCATCTCAAAGGAACAAGATCTTTCGAAATATCCTGTCTGTTCATTCTTTAAATGCTTTAAAAGAGATCTTTTCAGAATCGTTATTGCACAGAAAAGTGTTTAGAGCAAACCCAAAGCTCGGGTATATGCATATGAGCCTGGCTTTTGGTTGGTTCCTTTTGATCGTTGCAGGGAAAGTGGAAGTGACTATTTATGAAGGAGATATAATGCACGCTCCGTATCTGGGGATATTTTTCAGATATTTTGTTACAGATACGGATTTTCCGCTGGCAGGGGTATTTAAGAATCTCATGGATTTGATCCTCCTGTTTATTCTTACCGGACTGGGATTTGCTATTGCAAAACGCTTCAGCTCTAGGCAAGTCGTTGGGATGAAACGGACAACAAAGCATTCTTTTAAGGATAAAACAGCACTTATAGCACTATGGTGGATATTTCCCCTGCGGCTTCTTGCGGAGAGTCTGACAGCCGCTAATTTTCATAATGGTGGTATTATCACGAACAACCTTGGAGGACTGCTTGATGAAATTTTACCAGCGGATATGTTGTATTATCTGTTCTGGTGGTTGTAGTGTCTCTCTTTGGGCGCTTTTTTTGTGTTTCTTCCGTTTTCAAGATACATGCATATACCCACCGAGATTGTTTTGATATTTCTGCGTAACTGGGGCGTGAAAATATCTTCAGTTGCAACATTGGAAGAGATTGAAATTGAAGCATGTCCGGGGTGTGGTATATGTCTTGATATTTGTCCGTTGAGCAATTTGAATCATCATCGGTCACAGTCTGTGTATTTTCTCCGGAAACTCCGACAAGGAAAATACCTCGATAATCAGGAATATGATTGTTTGCAATGTGGCAGATGCCAGGAATTTTGTCCGGTAGGGATTGACCTGAACCATATCAGGTTGAGCAAACGAGAAGATTTTTCTATGGTTAACAGGAATCCGGAGCAGACACATCCGATAGAAATACCGAAGCCCTCAAAGGTGTTGTTTTTCGCAGGTTGCATGACGCATCTTACTCCGGGAATCATACAAGCAATGAAGAAAATATTCGAAACGGCAGGTGTTTCCTATGCCATGATGGATGAACAGGGAGGTGTTTGTTGTGGCAGACCTATGGTACTCGCAGGGCAAAGAGAAGTCGCAAAACAAATAATTGCAGAAAACACAAAAATTATCTGTCAATCCGGAGCTGAAAGGCTGATCACCTCCTGCCCGATATGTTACAAAGCGTTTAGGGAATCCTACAACCTGGATATTTCTGTTATGCATCATTCCGAATATCTCCTGGATCTGGTACGAAATGAGCAGATTTCCTTATATAGAAAAGATGTTACCTGTACCTACCACGATCCTTGTGAATTGGGAAGAGGAAGTAATGTTTATTATGCTCCACGCGAATTGCTGGGAATGACCGGATTGCCAAAGGTCTCAGATAATGAGAAGGATAAATCCATGTGTTGCGGTGGATCTCTTGCTAATCATTGTCTTTCAGCAGAAGAACGGGGAGAGATCGCAAAACGTACGGTCTTGGATCTGTCAAAACAACATCCCGATTTTATTGCAACAGCCTGTCCGTTATGTAAAAAAACACTGAATCAATACAGCACAATTGATGTGAAGGATATTAGTGAACTTGTTGTGGGAGCAATGCTCCCTTCAATCAATGATCCCGAAATTGAACATTTGTTTGAACTTAATGCAGGATAGGTAGTAAAAAGATTTTAAATACATTAAATTATAAGTAAAGTATTTAAAGTCAATCATTTAATCAAGCTACACAAATGGAAAAACTTCGTGATGAAATAATTGAGTCCCAGAAGATTCGGGCGGATCTTATTAAGTGGAAACTTATTTTAACTGCCGTCCTTGGAGCAGCAGGTCTTGGGTTGGAAAAGGGAAATATGGAGGATACGGCCTTGCTATTGTGCCTGATCCCGTTTGTATGTATTTATGTAGATCTGGCTGCAAGGCATCAGAATTTACGCATTTTTGTGATTGCAAAATTCATACGCGAAGAGAAAAAGCATACCAGTAAAGACGATTCATGGATGGTTCGGTATGAAGAGTTGGTACATAATCTGAATAAAAGGGTCTTCGGTTTCGAAAGCTACATTTTACAATATTCCACTGTAGTGCTCTCCATAATAATCATACTTATTGGATTTAGCATGTCATGCCTCAAAGATAATGCGCTGGAAAGATATGCTTTTTGCACCTCCGGTATCATAGGTATCATAGCGGCATTTCTTATAGATATTTATTATAAAAAATACCGAAAGGATCTTATATGAAGATTAGCAGCAATATGGTTATTGCAAGCCCTCCCAAAGAAATATAAATGCCACGTTTGAAGTTCCCGGTTCCTTTTTTAAACATCCAGAACGAAGAAACAGCAAGAAAAAGCAGCAATACGCCATATAAAACACCAAACCAGTGCATAATATTGCCGCTGGAAGATTTATGTAGTTTCGTGAAGATACTGACTAAAAAGGGCAGTTCTTTTGTGAAATAAACAGCCTCACCACTGGATTTGTCATACGTACCTTGCTGAAAATAAAGGATATCGCCGACGGTTTCCGTGATCTTGAAATCCCGGATCCTGAGGGCTCTGCCGATCTCTTCTGCTTCAAGATTCGGATCCAGGGTTTTCTCAATGCGTTTTTCGAACTTTAAAAAATCCGTATCACGATATACAAGGACAATACCACTTAATGCATACACCAGGGTTAATCCTGCAATTAAAAATCCGACGTCCCGATGCAGGGCACGCATGATCTGGCGGGTTGTTCTTTTCTGTTTCATGTTTTTGGGTTTATTTGTTGTCAAGAAATTCCATTAACCTGGCAGTAACGGTTTCAGGAGCAATGCCTGATATGCATGGACGCGTTATACAGGTTGTCTTCCGGTGGTTGGCAGCGCTTACACATGGTGAGCACGGCAGTCCCAGGTAAAATGCTTCTGCATTTCCCATAGGCAGATACAGTGCAGGTGTTTCCGGGCCAAACATCACAAAGACTTTTAGCGATGTGACAGCCGCAAAGTGTGCCGGTCCCGAATCGTTCGTCAGCATGAACGTACTAAGGCTGTACAACGGGACGAGTTCATTAAATTCAAATACACCGGCTGAATTCACAAAACGCTCATCGCCGGTCTGGTCAATCACATTCTGTACATAATCATATTCTTTCGGAGCACCTGTGCCGATAATCAGGATATCCTTGTATTTTGATAACAGGTTTCTGGCTACCAGGGCAAAATTTTCCGGCATCCACCGTCTTTGTGGCAGAAGGTCTGAGGCATTGACATTTAATAATACAATCTTCTGATTGTCCCATAATGGATAAAGCTTCCTTATCTTGGATTTTACGGTTTCAATCGCCTCATTTTTAATGGTTGCTTTCCCAAGTACAAGATCATCCTTTTTAACTTCTGTGGTAGCATAGGGTGTATCATGCTGTCCCATTGCCGTAAAAATTAGCGCCATAAAATTGACGGATACATGCACATGCGGATTGTAGCGAACCGGCAGGTTTATAATACTGCCACGGTACAGACCTTCATCATGGTGGCTGGCAAAGCCAACTCTGCTTCGGGCGCCGCTTATCGAACATAAAAGCGCTGTAAACCTCGAAAACAATTCAAGGTCGATAACGGTGGTGATCTTTTTTCTTCGGCACCAAAACATGAATTTCAGAACATCAGCAGCAAGCACGAACAGGTTGTTCGATCGCATGGCGAAAATGTTTTGAGCGGGGATGGTGTTCAGGAGTTCGAGGCTCTTGGAGTTGTCTTTGAAAATAGCGAAGAACAGTTCGGCGCCGGTTTCTTTTTGAAGTTTGCGCATGGCAGGATCAACAATGATCGCACTTCCCATCTCCGATAATTCAATGAACAGCGTACGGCTGACATCAGGACCGGATTTCTTCTGAAAGCGAAAAAGTTGCAGGAATCGTAAAATTATACTCATAAAAAGACACAACGGGACACCCACCCACCTGTCAACTTTACGCATCGTATCGACTTTCATAAAAATTAAATGTTTATCAGGCGGCAAAAATAGTAAAGTGGCATAAGATATCAAATCAATTGATAGGTAAGAGGATTTTTGATAATGCCTACAGGCCTGGTAGATTGATAAACGGTAATGATTGGTTGAGCCGGTAAAAACCAGAACCATCGAGCAGCGTATTTCAATTTTCCAATTAACTTATTTTGTTCGTAGGACCACTCATTCTGGTCGTTAGGTTAAGCGCAGCGGTCCTATGACCCACCATAGCATAGGGCGTCCGCCCGGAAGTATCAGAAAGCATAACAGTTGAAAAAGAGCCAAAGCATTCCATAATCCGATTAACCATCAATTCCACCAACCGAAAATATCCCCTCCACAAGTATCAGGATTTGTAGATAATCATGTATGATGGGAATAGTGGTGTTATTTGAGCTCTTGGAGATAAAGGGAAAAAGGAGTTGGCGCCAATTTGAAAGACCGAGCGAGACGCTCTAATAGAAGATGGGTCGTAGGACCACTTCGTTCATCCTACGACCAGTTGAGGTATTGAAATTTATCTGCAAATGTCGGAACTCAGTTCCTGTTTTTTGTTTGTAGTCAGTAGTTACGTGAGGCTAAACTACTGACAGCGATTGGGCTATGAGAAGTGAAAAAGGTAAAGAAAAACGTTGTCAGGGTATTATGCCAATTCAGTTTTTTTCAATCCGAGTTTTGGTTTGTTTAATTTTTTAATCGTTTCAATAATTTTGTCTCGTGTCTCAGATTGCAGAAAAGTTGGAATCAGTATATTTAGCTGAATCCCTAAAACGCGATGAATAATGACTAAATCTTTGAGCGTAAATTGAGAAATGCCATTTATCAATTCGCTCATATACGATTTGGGATGTCCTAAGATCAATCCCAAATCTTGCTGGGTCATATCATATGCTTTCAGTTTTTTTCTGATAATATCTTTTCGCTTATTGATAAACTTTTGTTCATAATTCACAATCTCCTCTGCTTTGTCAGATTCTTCCACTTGTGAATCAGTAATATTTTCAAAATCAGACCATTTCGTATCTTCGTATTCTTTGATTAAATCACGAAGCTTTTTTCTTAAAGGTTTTAAATCCGGATTTTCATCTATCATTAAACGTAACTTACGTTCAAGTAATGATGCTTTTTCCAAATCATACTCATTCTCCAGTCTATCAATTTTCTCAATTTCTCTTATATCAAGAATGTCTTTCATGATTTTCAATTTTTATATCCAGTTATTATCCCTTAACCATTTTTTAATCACATTACGATTGTTTTTAAAAGTCAGTTCGTAGTCATTATGACTGCCAGCCCAAACAATCGTTGCTTCTCCGTTTTCTTAAAATTCAATCATTATCAAAGTCCTGTGTATATTGATGTTGAAGAAATAAAACGCCCCACCATAAACACAATCTGCATCAGGACGATCTTCAGTTAAATCCTGAGGTGTCTTCCATTTGCTGCCCTCAATATCTGAAATCAATTGTTAGACAGCTTTTACTAATTTAGAATTACCCCGATTTTTCCGGATCAGTTTACCCAGAATGCGTTTATTAATAATTCTCAAATCATTTTTATAATTATACAACGGCAAATTTAATAAATAGTTCGGATATAATCAGAACAATTATTAGTTTATTGTAAACTCATTCTGGTCGTTAGGTTAAGCGCAGCGGTCCTA
>JBNKDZ010000267.1:0-3178 GCA_050288525.1 Cyclobacteriaceae bacterium | reverse complement strand
ATCTTATATCAAGTAAGCACTGGCCTGGAAGATTAAAAATGAATTCGGGGCAGTGGAGTCAATCGCAGGAGTAGCTACTGCTGGTATCCCGCAAGGTAGTCTTGTAGCAGACTATTTGGGATTGCCTTTTGTTTACGTTCGTTCAAAACCAAAAGCACATGGAATGGAAAACATGATTGAAGGACGTATTGTTAAAGGCCAGAAAGTAGTGATCATCGAGGACCTGGTATCGACTGGCGGGAGTTCAATAAAGGCTGCCAGAGCACTTGAAAGTAGCGGTGTAGAAGTACTCGGTATGGTCGCGATCTTTACGTATGGTTTTGATGAGGCAAATGCCAACTTTAAAAAAGAAAAACTTAAATTGCTGACTCTGACCAATTATAATGCCCTGATCAAAGAAGCGTTGAAACTGCATTATATTACCGAAGATCAGGTAGAACGCCTCAAAAACTGGAGAAAAGATCCTGGTAACTGGAAATAAGAAAAATTCCGGTTTCAAACATTAAGGATTGTAATGGAATAGTAAATATCGTTCCGCCATTTTAGTTCAATGGCCTTCCAAAAAACATAACTAATTCAAATTTTTTCCTCTGACACTTTATTTTTTATATAGTATCTTAAACTATATGCCGGGTTTCTGGTTGTTAAAATAAATAATTTAGTATATTTATATTAAAATTTAAGTATACTAAAAATAATATTTAAGCAATGTCAGTTTCGACTGAAAATTTTATAAAAACAATTTATAAATGTGAACAGGGGACCGGGTTGGATACCAAACCGGGTTCAATCGCACGGTTACTGGGTATTACCAATGCGGCCACCACAGATATGGCCCGGAAGCTGGCGGATAAGGATCTGGTACTTTATGAGAAGTATAAAGCGTTAAAACTCACTTCTGCAGGTGAAAAGAAAGCACTAAATATTTTACGAAAACACCGTTTATGGGAAACGTTTCTACATAAGGTGTTTGATCTTTCATTGCACGAAATACACAGAGAAGCGGAACTCCTCGAACATCAGACATCTGATTTTATGGCACAAAAGATCAGTGATTACCTGGGGAATCCTCAATTTGATCCTCACGGTGATCCTATACCTGATATCGATGGAGAAATCCTTTCCAAAGACACCGGAAAGCCGGTGTCAAATGTTATGGCAGGAAGGAAATACAGAATTTCACGTTTATACATTTCCGATAAGGAGTTCTTTGATTTTTGTCAGACAAATGAGATCACTGTTGGAGCGGTTATAACGGTAGTAAGGCAGTATTTAAACAATAAAATGACAGAAATAAGCCATGATATGACCAGAGTGCTCCTGAATGAAAATTTCTCCAACCTTATAATGGTTGAAGAAATAACTGTTGATACTGATGGATTACAATAGCATGTTTTACAAATTAATTTAAACGGAATAGGGTGTGAAAACCATTTTATTGTTCATGAATATCGATCATCCTGCTTTTATTCTTTCAATCGGTATAGCTGTTGTTCTGGTATTAACCTGGATATTGTGGCCGAAAAAAGGCGCTTTATCCTTGTTGTCAAGATCCCGGCTTATGTCCAGAAGGATCCTGCTTGAGGATGCACTGAAGTATATCTACGACTGTGAATACAACAATCTGGTATGCGGACTAAATAGTCTTGCCGGCAGATTGAAAATTTCACCGGACAAAACAACAAAGTTGCTGGAAAAGCTTAATATGATGGGGCTGATAACTATGCAAAACCGCACGGTTCATCTTACGGATACCGGTCGTTCGTATTCGTTAAGGATAATCAGGGTACATAGGATATGGGAAAAATACCTTGCAGAAGAAACCGGTATCACTGAAAAAGAATGGCATGGTGAAGCTGATCTGCTCGAACACAGTATGTCCCTTGAAGCAGCAAATAAACTTGCTGCAAAACTGAATAATCCGGTGTATGACCCTCATGGTGATCCAATTCCTTCGCCTAAGGGTGAATTGCCTCAACTTAAAGGGAAACCGCTTAGCAGTCTGAAGGAAGGCGATGTTGCCCGGATAATTCATATTGAAGATGAACCTCAAATCATTTATGAACAATTGCTGGCACTTGGATTATACCCCGGCATGCAGGTCTATATTCTTGATGTGGATAATGGAAAGATTGTGTTTGATTCTGAAGGAGAAGAATGTGTGCTGACATCTTTATTTGCTTCCAGTATAACCGTAGAATTACAAAACAGAACGGAAATAATCCCGAAACATACATTGTTGTCTTCCCTTGAGGTTGGTGAACAGGCCGAGATCGTCGGGATATCACCAAATTGTCGTGGACAACAACGCAGAAGGTTAATGGATCTTGGGATAGTTCCCGGAAGTACGGTGAAAGCAGAGTTGCGTAGTACGTTTGGCGATCCGGTAGGGTACCGGATTATGGGGGCCATGATTGGGGTAAGAAGGGATCAGGCGAATATGATCTTTATTCGTAAAAATAATGACTGAAAAAATGAAAAATTTGAATAACTGCGAAAACTGTCCGGTCCATCATGTCTCTAACCTAGAACGCCTGGGGATCAACATGGACCGTGTCGATTATGTGATCGCTATGGCCGGAAATCCAAATACCGGTAAAAGTACGGTCTTCAATAATCTTACAGGTCTGAAACAGCATACAGGGAACTGGCCCGGAAAAACTGTTAGCAGGGCAGAAGGAGGTTTTATATACAACGAAAGCCGTTATAAAGTTGTTGACCTTCCCGGTACCTATTCACTCCTTTCAACAAGTACCGATGAAGATGTGGCCCGTAACTTTATTCTATTCGGTCAGCCGGACGTTACAGTCATTACAGTAGATGCCACAAGGCTGGAACGAAACCTCAATCTTACACTTCAGGTGCTGGAGATAACCGACAGAGCAGTTTTATGCCTGAATCTTATGGATGAGGCCAAAAGAAATAATATCGAGATAAATATCAGAGAATTATCAAAAGAGCTTGGAATACCGGTGGTGCCAACTGCCGCAAGAAGAAAGGAAGGCATGGATGAACTTCTGGTTGCTATTGAAGAAGTTGCCACCGGAAAGTATGTGTGTAAACCACACCGGATCCGGAGTAAATCTGCCAAACTGAATAAAGCAGTGTCAGATATCAGCTCCTCGTTATCCGAATTGTTCCCGGAGCTTCCGAATCTGAATTGGGTGGCGTTGCGATT
>JBNKDZ010000266.1:0-2519 GCA_050288525.1 Cyclobacteriaceae bacterium | reverse complement strand
CAATGATCCGACCCCGGCAGGGGTCAAATATGAGAGTCCGGACATTTTCAAAAGTATGAAATATCCTTATTGTGGGTTAAATCTGAATTAATACTGTTTAGACAAGGCCAGGTTTTTACCTGCTGATGACGGCTTTATTTTAGTTATTTTTGTTTTTTCCCTTAGGTTGACGGCTATGGTGTCCGCACGAAACACCACTTCGCACTGCCCAAGATCAGGACAACTGTCTGAACAGCATTCTTAAGATTAAAGGATTTCAGGATTTAATTTTACCTTGTATGGGTATTTTGACTTTTCGTGATACCAACCTGACAGCGTCCAAAGACCTGTCAGCGTGGCATCAGACAACAAATTCCAATATGTCATTGGCAGGTGCATAGAACATCTCTTTGCCCTATTCCACTGGTTTCCCAAGCACCTTAAGTGATGATGGATTCACATTTACATTAATCGGTCCCTCCATTTCTACCGGCTCTCCGTCGATATGCACACGCATAGGTTCGGCAGATCTGATAATGGCTTTCTCACATACGATCTCCGAGTAATACCCGGATTTATGAATGGATTTGGTAAATAATCGCAATGCCAATACTGGTGCATACCAAATGGGAAACGGACGTATCATACACAGGTTCATTTTCCCGTCATTGAGTACAGCGTTGGGGGAGATATAGGCGTTATTGCCAAACTGGCGGCTATTGGCCAGCGAGCAAAGAAATATTTTTTCGGTAACTTTTGAATCCTCTGTTTCTATTTCGATCGTCAGTGGAACAAACTTTTTAATTACCTGAAATGTGGCTTTGATATATGTGATGAACCCTCTTCCTTTTAACTGATCAAAGACATGTGCTACTTCGGCGTCGAAACCAATACCCGCTACATTAAGGGCAAATTTATCGTTGATTGAAAGGGTGTCTATCGTATGTACTTCCGAATGATTGAGAAATTCGGTTGCTTTGTCTACCTCCAGCGGGATACCCACCTCCCGGGCCAGGCCATTTCCTGAGCCTCTCGGGATAATGCCCAGTGCTGCCTCTCCTTTTATCAGCTGACTTCCGACTTCATTGACCGTTCCATCTCCTCCGATAGCAATGACCGCAACATTTTTATTCTTTAGTTTCTGAGCTATTGTCACGGCATGCCCCTGACGTTTTGTCTTTTTCCATTTACGCTTTTCAGTATCAAGAGACTGGTAGACCTGTTTCTTTTTCAGAGGTTGCTTTTTTGAAGCTCCTGCGTTGGGATTATAAATAAAAAAGAGTTTCATTTTTTTATATTTCGCCCAAAATTAAGGGTTTTATTATCCTGACGAAGATTTGATCATTATGGTTATATTATTTTTTCTTATATAACTTTAAGCTCTTTGCCTACTTCAGAAAAAGCTTCAATAGCCTTATCCAGATGGTTTTTTTCATGAGCAGCAGATATTTGTACCCTTATTCGGGCTTTCCCTTCCGGCACCACCGGAAAATAAAAACCGATGACATATATCCCCTTTTCAAGCAGTTTTTCGGCAAACTGCTGAGCGAGTATTGCATCGTACAGCATAATCGGTACGATTGGATGTATTCCTGGACGGATATCAAAACCTGCCCGTGTCATCATATCACGGAAATACCTGGTATTTTCCGAAAGTTTATCTCTAAGACTTGTGGATGCTGTCAGGAGATCAAAAACCTTAAGCGATGCTCCGACAATAGCCGGTGCCAGAGTGTTTGAGAAAAGATAGGGCCTGGAGCGTTGCCGCAACATCTCAATAATTTCTTTCCTGCCTGAAGTAAAGCCCCCTGATGCACCACCAAGTGCTTTCCCCAGCGTTCCGGTAATGATGTCAATCCGTCCTGTTGTACCGGTGTATTCAGGAACTCCCCGGCCTGTTTTACCGATAAATCCGGTTGCATGACTTTCATCAGACATTACTAGAGCATCGTATTTATCAGCCAGATCACAGATCTTGTCAAGTTGGGCTATGGTGCCATCCATGGAAAAGACCCCGTCTGTCACAATTATTCTGTGTCGGGCTTCTGAGGCTTCCTTCAATTTACCTTCCAGATCTTCCATATCGTTGTTTTTATACCGGAGCCTTTGTGCTTTACACAGACGGACTCCGTCAATGATGGATGCATGGTTCAATTCGTCTGAGATAATGGCGCTTTCCGGACCGAAAAGTGGTTCGAATACGCCTCCATTAGCATCAAATGCCGCAGCATAAAGTATGGTGTCTTCTGTTCCCAGGAACTCAGAGATCTTGTTCTCCAGTTGTTTATGGATATCTTGTGTACCACAGATAAAACGTACCGATGACATACCATAGCCATGGGTGTCCAGTGCTTTTTTGGCTGCTTCTATCACCTCCGGATGCGAAGAAAGCCCCAGGTAGTTATTGGCACAAAAGTTCAGGACCTCCCCTCCTTCCTGTGTAGAAATCTCTGCTCCCTGAGGTGTGGTGATGATCCGTTCATTTTTGTATAAACCAGCTGCCTTGATCTTTTCTATTTCCTTTAATAGTGCAGGTTTTA
>JBNKDZ010000265.1:0-7045 GCA_050288525.1 Cyclobacteriaceae bacterium | reverse complement strand
CTTTGGAAGATTATATCGGCAAGCAGGAGATTGTCTTATTCTTCTATCCAAAAGATTTTACATTTGTCTGCCCGACCGAAATACTGGCCTTCCAGGAATTACTTCCTGAATTTGAAAAAAGAGGTGTTAAAGTTATCGGAGCATCGACTGACACTGAAGAAACACACCTGGCCTGGTTAACCACTCCAAAGAAAAAAGGCGGAATTGAAGGCGTCACCTATCCTCTTGTTGCCGATGCTGCCAAAACCATCGCAGCTAATTATGGCGTCCTTGGTGGTGACTGGGATTACGACGAAAACGGAAATCTGTATTTCGAAGGAGCGCCTATCGCTTTCCGCGGAACATTTCTGATCGACAAGGAAGGAATTGTCCGACATGAGTACATCAACTTCTTCCCACTCGGAAGAAACATCAACGATACATTACGAGTAGTAGACGCATGGCAATTTACCCAGAAACATGGTGAAGTATGCCCTGCCAACTGGGAAGAAGGAAAAGATACAATGAAAGCCACCCGTGAAGGAGTAGAAGAATATCTTTCGACACATTAATACCTAAATAGCCGTGAACCAATAAAACATTGATCAAATAATTTGAAGGAAACCCTCTCATTGCAGAGGGTTTTCTTATTTTTGTGCCTCAATCATGGGTAAATGAATATATTTCATTGGATAGTTTCCGTTTTTATCATTACTGCCTTCCGGATAGCAGGCCTGTTTCACCCCAAAGCAAAAAAAATGCTTCTGGGCCGAAAAGAGGATAAACAACATATACAAAAAGCTTTTACTAATGAAAAAGCGCCTGTTGTCTGGTTCCATTGTGCTTCACTTGGCGAGTTCGAACAGGGAAGACCGGTTATTGAAAAGTTCAAAGCCACATTCAGGGATTATAAAATCCTGATCACATTTTTCTCTCCATCAGGATATGAAGTCCGGAAAGATTACGAGCAGGCTGATTATGTTTTTTATCTGCCCTTTGACAGTCCGTCCAATGCCCGTGAATTTATACAGACAGTGCAACCTGCAATCGCTTTTTTTATTAAATATGAATTCTGGTATTTCTATCTGAAAGAATTAAACCGGCTTCATATTCCTGTATACTCCGTTTCTTCTGTATTCAGGAAAGATCAGATGTTTTTCAGGAAGTTCGGTGGCTACTACCGTAATGTGCTCTTTTTTTTCAGGTTTTTCTTTGTGCAGGATGAAGCATCTTTCAATTTGCTAAGATCCATCGGAATAGAAAAAGTAAAAGTTTCGGGTGATACACGATTTGACCGAGTTAAAGAGATTTGTGCCAAACCGAAAAACATTGAAAAGGCCAGCATATTCAGGCAACAATCAGATCTGTTGGTAGTGGGAAGCAGCTGGCCGGAAGATATGGATGTGCTTATGCCTGTTATCAACAATGAAAATATCAAACTGAAATTTATTATAGCTCCGCATGAGATCAGTGAAAAAACCATCCGGCAGATCACGGACCAGCTAAAAGTTCCGTACACACTTTTCTCCGAAAATAAAGCGCCTGAAAACAAACGTGTCCTGATCATCGACAATATCGGGATGTTGTCATCCCTGTATCAATATGGCGAGATGGCGTATATCGGAGGGTCGTTTGGTGATGGACTGCATAATATCCTGGAAGCTGCTACCTATGGTATGCCGATATTCTTTGGGAAGAGTGAATCCAACAGCAAATATCTTGAGGCAACAGACCTCGTCCGCGAAGGAGGTGCTTTTGAAGTCTCAGACGCGAATGAACTTAATCAACGGATCATGGAATTTTTACATAGCAAAGAAAGACTGGCTCAAGCTGCCGGGATCAGCAAAAGTTATATCGAACGACATACAGGAGCCACAGACATGATCATTGAATATTTGAAAAAGGAGATGGCATAGCTATGGAAGGTATCGTCACAAAATCTACCGGCTCGTGGTATACCGTTAAAATTGATGGCGGAAAGCGTTACCAGTGCCGTGTACGCGGAAAACTCAAGATCAAAGGCATGGAAGTAACCAATCCGGTTGCTGTCGGTGATATCGTTATATTTGATCCGGAAAACGAGGATCAGGGTATAATACACACCATCACAACACGAAAAAATTACCTTATCCGCAGATCAACAAGAAAAACACGTTTCGGACACATCCTGGCAGCCAATATTGATCAGGCGGTATTGATCGCGACAGTCACATTTCCCCGAACCTCGCTGGGTTTTATTGACCGGTTTTTGGTCGCTGCAGAATCGTTCAGGATTCCTTCCTTGCTGGTATTTAACAAATCAGATATGTGGGATGATGAAATACGTGCATATGTCCGGGAGCTTGAAAATATTTATACGCCCCTTGGCGTAGACTTCCTGACCATATCCGCTCTTAGTGAAGAACATCTGGAGGAATTCCATTCAAGGCTGAAAGGCAAAATATCCCTTATTGCCGGACATTCAGGAGTAGGAAAATCCACCATTTTGAATAAACTCCATCCCGACATTGACCAGAAAGTTTCTGAAGTATCCACCTTTGCGAACAAAGGCACACATACCACAACATTTGCTGAAATGTTTGAAGTGGATACAGACACATGGGTTATCGATACTCCGGGCATAAAAGAACTCGGACTAATGGATATTTACGATGAAGAGATCAGCCATTTTTTCCCGGAAATGCGTGATCTTTTCGGCCAGTGTAAGTTCCATAACTGTACTCATACCCATGAACCCGGATGTGCTGTTATCGAAGCGGTAGAAGCAGGACAGATCGCTCCTTCAAGATTTGAAAGCTACATAAGCATGGTGCTGGGCGAGGACACACACCGGTAGTATGTAAAAAAGAATCATTCAATGGTCGAATTGGTTACAGAAATTCGGGTATCACTATGCATGGATATCCCGTTGTATTTCGGATACCAGGAGCCTCCGATGTTGTTGTGAATTACTGAGTTGTCTATTCGGATATTGCCACTATGGTCGTTGGTAACAAAGAATATTGCCGAACCATGGGTTGTCACTTCATTTTGCTCAATGAGCGTCCCCAGAACTGTTAAGGTCATCGTATTCCCGTCGTTGTAAATGGCTCCGCCGCTACCACCCTGACATTCAGGGTCGCTTGAGTTGCCTCCGTTCCCTATTGCCTCATTGTGGGAAAAGTAACTGTTGATAATAGTCCAGGATACGCCGATACTGCTTAATCCTCCTCCGTTTGATCCGACATTTCCATATCCTTCCGCTCCGCCAAAGGTTGTATTGACCACATATACCGGAAGATTGTTGTATTGACTAAACACTCGTATTGCTCCACCTCCTACATCAGGTCCTGAACTGGCACATCTGTTATTAAAAAAGCGGCAGTTGACTATTTTAAACCTACCTCCCCGGACCCATATTGCTCCTCCACCATCATATTCACTTTCACTGGTTGAATTTCCATCTGCAAAGGTAATGTTCTGAACTGTCAGATGCGGACTATCCTGGTTCTGACAATGGTCCGTGGTCCAGTGCTGGTCCGGATCACAGGTGTTCATGTATAAAATACGGGTACGACCATTACCACTTAATGTCACCAGGCCTCCACCGTCAATTACAACTTCAGAATTTGCATCATTAAAAACTTTTGCCGGCCTGTTCATTACAATTGTCACAGGATCCGGACCGCAATTGAAGGTGATCTTTCCTCCTTTGGCTACCGCATCCACCACTGCATCACAGGTACAGCTTTCAGGGGTACCATCACCTACTACCTGATCGGGAACGGATGTATCCTCAATCCGTGCATCAGAAGGTATGGGAGAATCGCCATCCGGATTGCCTGCACGTGGTCCGTCAGCCGGATTTTCCAGGGGATTGTGAAATGACACTCCAGGATCATCTTTTGAACACCCGCTAAAGAATAACACACCTATAAAAACTAAAGAATAATAAAAAACTCGATTCCGGATTCGTTCCATAAAGCAAAAATTTTATCTAATATTCCGGTTTTTCTTTGTGATTTTATTGATGAAAAAAGAAAATACTGCACACCCGAAATATTTTTTGATTTTTTTCAGTATTACAATTTTTCAGGATATCGCTCCTGAAGGTTTTCTATATAATGAATTTTTACGCAAAATATTGTGATTTTCATACACATGATAAATAATTGCACAAGACGTTACAGTTGATTACTCGTTAAAAATATTATTTTTTTTAGGTATTATTGTGTAATTTGAACAATTATGTGTTACATTTGCACTGATCTTTTAAATGATTATATGAATCAGGTTACCATTTATTGATCTTTCGATTAAGTTTTTGAACAAAAAGATTTAAGAAACCTTTATCGGTTAACTACCAGTCAAACTAAAAGATAATTCTATGTCGGAGTTCGTTGCACAAAGAAAAAAACACATACCTGCACAACAAAAAAACAATCACATTCGTGATAAAAGGATTATGGATAAAAAAAGAATGGGTATTCCACTGGAAAAAATGAATCCACAACCCAGAAAAAAACGTCGTCCTGTCAATGAAAAAATGATCCGTCAACGAAACCTGATGAAATTGCGTAAGCAACTGCGAAGGGAGAAAAGGATGGATTACATAAAATTTGGTATTTTGTTCGCAATTATTTACCTCACAGCACTATTTATTGTATTCAATATCTGAAGATTCAATTAGATCATTTTCCTTATAAAACGGATAATTAACGGCCTGTTTTTGTCATTTTTCATCTGATTGCTTACATTTATTTTATCAAATCAGACCCGGGATCGTGTGGTTCGAGTAAAAATAATCGTAGCAATAACGAACTATGGCAATTGCTCAACGACATATTAATTATCCGGTATCTACTGTAATTTTATCAAATTTACATTCCATAATTCTTTATGTTGCGGGAGCACTGATATTATTCCATGCTGGTTGGGTGTATGGAGCATTGTATATTCTCTATGTGCTTTCCCTTGAAATACGGCTGATCCGAAATCATTGTGTTAACTGCTTTTATTGGGGAAAAACCTGTGGATTCGGTAAAGGCCGTTTGAGTGCATTGATTTTCAAACAAGGTGATCCGAAACATTTTTGCAGCAAATCATATACCTTCTATGACCTGATTCCCGATATGCTGGTGGCTCTTATCCCGGTAATCACAGGGATTGTTTTACTGGTCATACATTTCAAGATTCTGATCCTGACAGCTGTATTGCTTATTGTCCTGCTTACCACAAAGGGAAATGAATTTATACGCAGGAACATGGTATGCAAATATTGCAAACAAAAAGATCTCGGTTGCCCTGCCGAACAGCTGTTTAAAAAATAATATGCTTATCAGGACTGTAATTGCTTAATCCATTTATCCACATCTCTCTCAGTATTAAAATTAAGCACTTCCATCAAAGAACGTTTCATTCTGGGATCTGATAGTTTATCCCTGTCAAATCCCGGATCCGTAAAAAGTTCTTCGAATTTCGTTTCTCCCAATATTTTCTGATAGTCATCAAGCATGGAAGAAAGCTCAAATTCATACCCTCCGAATTTGGTATCCGGATCAATACCTGTCCCTACATAACGACGGAGCAGAATATCCTTAGCGCGTTTCGGATCCAGATGTAGCAGAATTTCAAACAAAGGCAACACCTCAATAAGTGCTAATATCAGTTGCTGTAGTAAAACTGCATCTTCTTCTTTCAATTCTTTGGTCAAGGAAGCGATATCGGCCTTTTGCCAGAACTCATACATTCTTTTGTTCAGTCTGGCAAGACTTTGGATCATTTCTCTGAATTCCATAATATCATTCATGAGTACAATTTACAGTATTTCATAAATCCGACCGACATAATTTTAAGTAAAATCCGTAAATGTCATAGTATTGTCATTGAATTACCACCATAAAGTCGTATCGAATAATGCTATCCTGTATTTATCTTTGCATAACCAATTAAAAAAGATCATATGACAGACAGAGGAGCAAGAATTAAAGAAATCCGGATCAAACGTGGTTTATCGCAGGAAGATCTGGCCGAATTATCAAAAGTCAACTTACGTACGATTCAAAGGATCGAGAATAACGAAGCCTCACCCAGGGAGAAAACTCTCCGGCTTATTTATGACGCTTTGGACATTGAGGTGATTGAGCAAAAGAAGACGGAAGTCAACAGGTATTTTGTCTGGTCATCCTTTCTGACATTGTTGGTGATCGTAAGCACCTTTCTTGGCTGGATACGGTTTACACAGGGATATTTCAATGGCAACAAGGTGTATAAGATCTATACCGGCTGGGATGGCTATACCCTGTTTAACGACTATGAATTTTATAACTGGCTTTTAAGCATCAGCTCCATTTCAGTCGGCCTGATTGTGATGGCCCACTCATTGAAGCTGATAAATAAGAAGTTTAAATACATTGCATTACAGCTTATTATAATGGTACTGTATCTGCTTGGTGTTTTTAGCTGGAGTTTTATTCAGGCGTTTGAATTCAGACCAGGGTTGTTTCTTGTTGTTCTGTCAACAGTGCTTCTGCTTATTTCATTCAAAAAAAGTGAAAATATCGGTAAGAATAATTCGTGATGAATTGCCAGTCAAATATAAAGAAAGGATCACTCCGTTTACCGGAATGATCCTTTTTATTTATCTAAATTTTCCTCCCGATAAAGAAGGCATACCCATAATACCCCTTGTACTTGTTGTACAATTTCTCTTCATATCGCTGGTTTTCAATAAACTCTTTGGCAGCCGTATTTCCGGCATTGGCTTTCAGGAATTTCTCCTGTAACGCCACCTGTGGAGCATAAAAATTATCGATCCAGCAGTAATCCGGCAAGATAAAACTTGCAACAGGAACATATCCCGCTTTTTGCATACACCGAACATTATTCGGTATAGTGTCGATCTGTGGATATTCAAGATTCCAGAAAGCGCTGATTTCTTCAGGTCTGATGTCTGTAAACCATGCTGCTTCTGATACGGCGATATAACCACCTGTTTTCAGGAATCTTCGCCACTCCTTCAGGCCACGTTCAAAGCCAATATTATAAATGGCTCCCTCAGACCAGATCAGGTCCAACTCCTCTTCCT
>JBNKDZ010000264.1:0-5596 GCA_050288525.1 Cyclobacteriaceae bacterium | reverse complement strand
GTGATGTTATCCGTACCATTGAAGTGGAATATCCGGATGCCCGCCTTGACTTTTCCGGATATGAATTTTCATTAGGATTGTTGTTCTCTCCCTGATTTTAATCTGTTTCTATTCCATACATCATTTCTTCCAGATCTTTTTTAGATACATCACATTCAATATTAAAGAATATTACACTAAAAAAATAACCCATCAACAACATCCCCAAAGGAATAATTATCCCAAGCGAAAATTCCATTTTTGATATTGATAACAAAATCATGAAAATCAATACAACAGCAATAATTCCAAGCCAAAGTGTCATAAAAACATAAACAGCCTCGTGCATACGCATGGATACATTTACAACTGTGCCATCCGGGTCTTGATGTACTTCTCCCTGAATGATTGGAATAAAAGCATTTTGATAATATGTCAATTTGTTGATCCTGAATTTATTCCTGTATACGGATCCTTCATACAATTTGGATTTTCTCGTTTTAAACCTTAACCTGAAATTCTTTTTCAGTTCTATTCGATCAGCTATTCTTTCAATAATCTGATCTCCTGACAACGGGGATTTGTATGTGATATTTCTGTAAGGTAAAATGCTCATTCTACGATCTTTTGTCCAGGAAATCCACGGTCAATTATGTGTACAGTTGGTACTTTCAACAATTCTTTAAGTTTAACAAACCTGGAATAGGCACGCTTTTCATTTTCATACGCAAATAATTGATGAGATATTTCATTTTGCGTTATAAGAACAATTCTATAATAGGTGTTTTCAGAAACTCTGTCCTCAATAAATTGAATTTCCGCTATTTCAGGTAAAGAAATAAAATTGTGTTCTATGGAAATTGACACTGTTTCTTTCTCAATTATAAACAAAGGCTTATTGTTTTTAACAAGAATGTAAACTAAGATTGTTGATGCAGACAGAAGTATAATACTTATCAGAACATAATCCACATTAAAAGATAATGTCACTACAACTCCAATAAAAATAATTGTACCTAACTTTCTGAATATCCTTCGGTATGTATTCTCATAAAATCGTATTTCATTATTAATTGTAAAACTATTGTATTCATCTTTAACTAAGATGCCCTCAACTATTGATAAAACGATGATGATACCACCAAAAATCCAAAAAATTTTACTTGATGTAATCATTTATTATATGATTTTAATCCGTGACCCATTCAATAAATTCCCGATACGAATTGTCATTCAGCCTGGTAACAGTATCAATCATTTTTTCGGCAAGAAACGTATACTCTGATACAACAAAATTCAGAAATATATCCTCCTTTTTCAATTTCTCCAATACATCAATACAGGTATTATACTACTTTGAATATAAAAAAGTGATTACACAGTATACAATAATTTTAAATTAATCATGTACTAAAACAGATTATTCCTCTGAAACAGAAACCTTCAAATTAGAATGATCTAATGTTTCGTTTTTAAACATATTAACAGGAGAAATATAAGTTATGTCCTCCATATACTTAAACATGATAAAACCGGGAATATCCTTCTTCGGTTTCTGACTATATTTACTACCCTCGGTATCATTTGCCATATAAGCAACCAGTGAAAATTCATACGAACTTTTCAGGTTAGAAAGATCAATCTGTTCAGTTCGGTAAATGAAGCAAGGACGATCAACAAAGTATTCATTTCCGTTTTCAGATCGGTCTATTTCAAAACAAACATAGAATTTTGTTACTCCTCCAAGTTCCAGTGAGCGCGAAAAATTAAAGTTATTTTGGATTGATGAACCGGTTATTGCATCAACATTATTAAAATCTGTATTCGAAATTTTCTCTTTTCTCCAATAAGGCAAGGCAATCCCATCCAGTCTTTTATCATTTACAGCAACATCTACCTTAATTGTATTACAAAGATAAAGATTTTGTATATTTTCTCCTCCCTCATCCTCTATCCAGGCCACATATACAGCACCTCTTCCAGCATCTGATACCTCAGGAAAGTCAATGGTCAGTTTATATGTTTTAGCAGAACCATCGCTGATTTTTACGGAACAGGTTGCCTCAAACTCACCTTCCTCGGTTTTTGCCTTAATGATGACATTACCTTTTGAAACGCCACGCACCAATCCGTTTGCATCCACAGTAGCTACTGAGGTTTTGTCGGAGCTCCACAAAACTTTTCTATTTTTAGCAGTTGATGGTGTTACGGTGGCAGTCAGCTGGAAAGTGGCTCCTTTATCCAATTCAATCGAAGTGGTGTTCAGGTTAATCCCGGTTACATTTTCATCTTTATCATCAATCACAACAACAGGGTCTTTATCAGAATCATCAGGTTTTTCACAGCTAATAACAGAAAGAAAAAATAGTGCTATTAATACAAAATTCAGAGAATAATTGGTACGCATAACTTTTATAGTTATAGTTAACATGAGGATAACGTCCTTTTTATGTTTTTAGTGGATAAATCGAAATTATTTTAATAATTTTTCTCATCAAACAATTGTTGTAAAATTTGAATATAAATGCTATTTTCTAATTATAAATACCATAATTATGATACTGATAAAAGAAAATTCTGCCGGCAAAGCCGAATATGATGAAGAAAACGGCATCATTTATTCACGTTATAAAGGCATTGTAGATATTAACAAATCTATAGAAATCCTCGAAGCTCAGTTGACTTTTGTTTCTGACAAAACAATTAAGGCGCTGCATACCGATCTTTCAGAACTAAAAGGAACGTTTACTTTATTGAATAACTGGCTCCAGGAAAAATTCTTTCCGATAATGGTTCAGAAAAAACTGATATGTGCTGCCATCATTTATTCATCCGATATCTTCAGCCAGTTTGCTATAAATGATATGATCAAACGTGTCGGATCAACAGAAATACAAACGTTCGGAGATTATAAAAAAGCAGAAGAATGGGTACTTGAGAAAATCAAGTGATCATTTCTGGATATTTCGTTGCCATTTCGCAGCCTTATGGTATCTGTGTCAGTGGGATTGGGCGGATCATATACAATTATAAAAGCAACACACAGCTCCATAGGAGGTGATGAGTTAAGTAAATATAAAACATACTTCACTCATGTTTGGAGTTTAACACAACTTTACCCCCAATAAAAAAGAATGATATTATTTTCTTCTAACTCAAAGAATCTACTTCTTCCCTTTCTCCAAAACCTTTCCTTCTTCTACTTTGATGTATCCTTTCCGTTTCAGAATGGTCTCTAAAAATTTCCGTTCGTTTTCTGTATTAAAAATTCTGAAAGGCAAATAGATCATTTGTACCTTGGACAGCCACAATATAAAAGCATTCTTGCTTTTTTGTGCCCTTTTTATCTGCTCCCATTTTATCGGCATGCCCTGTTTGGGATTGATCTTCATAAGGATCTGCTGACTGGTAATTTCATAGCTGTACCGCTCAAAAAGCACTTTTCCCTGTTCAAGCTGACTAATGCCAGCAAACTGGATTAGCCAGAACAATACATACACCCCATAAGCAATAAGTGCTCCGGTAATCCACCAGTGTGACCAAATGATCAAAGCGCCTGCCATGATTGCTAAAGCAATAAGAATAACCCACCATTGCTGTTTGAGTACTGCGGCAAGGGCCGTTTTGATGTAGATGTTGTTTTCGAGTTTATATTTTTTTGTTTTAACGATCATTGTATTCTATAGCTAATTTTTTTTATATCTAAAATTACTTTTTAAAAACGGCTTTTAAACTCATATCCAGACTTTTTACCGAATGTGTCAATGCCCCAATCGATATGAAATCAACCCCTGTATGAGCAATTTCCAAAAGTCCTTTTTCCGTTATCCCTCCCGATGCTTCGGTCTGACACTTTCCGTCAATAAGTTCCACAGCTTCTTTCATTTCTTCCACCGTCATATTGTCCAGCATGATCACATCAGCTCCTCCGGCATCCAGCACCTGTTGTACTTCATCTATTGACCGGGTCTCAATCTCAATCCTGAGTTTTTTTCCCGTTTTTTCGAGATATTTCCGAGTCGACTCCAATGCCTGACGGATACCTCCGGAATAATCGACATGATTGTCCTTGAGCATGATCATATCAAACAATCCGAAACGATGGTTGGTGCCTCCTCCGATACGGACAGCCCACTTTTCGAGTGGTCGTAAATTTGGAGTGGTCTTGCGGGTATCAAGAATTTTTGTTTTTGTACCCTCAATGATCTTACACAACTTGTTTGTGTATGTTGCAATGCCACTCATTCGTTGCATGCAGTTGAGCACCAGCCGCTCAGCCATCAGGATCGACTGAACCGGTCCGGTTACTTCAAAGGCTATATCCCCGGGTTTTACCGGATCACCATCCTTCAGGAAGGTTTTCATCTCTAATGAAGGATCAATCTTGAAAAAGATCATTTTTGCAATGAATAACCCGGCCATTATACCCTGTTCCTTTATTTTTAACTGAGCAAAGCCATTGAGCGATTCGGGAATAGTCGACAAGGTAGAATGATCACCTTCCCCTATATCCTCCTGGATAGCAGAACTTATAAACTGTTCCAGGTATGTATCGGTAATATAAATAGGATTCACGCCGCAAAAATAGGAAAACCTATGATAAATATGTTACCATAAGTGCTTTTTTGATTCATCCGACGCCGGGAAAAAGTTATTCTCTGCTAAAATCAATGTAATCGACCAGATAGCTCTGCTCAAATTTCTTGATGTATAACAATACCCTGAAAGACCCGTTATCAAATGTATATTTGCCAATTACATAGGTAAGCCCCTGCTTGGAAGCCCCCTGATGGATGTACTGAAAATCGGTCGGCGGATACTTTTTGAAAAAATCCTTGATTACAAATTCCGCCTGTGTACGACTGTAATTTGACTTTTCACCATCAAAATTTAACTCAATGGTATTGTTAAAACTCTTTACAAGCTCTTTGGAACTACCTGCCTTCAATGCCGTTCTGACATTATTTATCACCTCACTTTGTGAAAAAGCCGGAGATGCACTGATAAGAACAAACAACAAGGCGCAATAGTAAAAATTATATGTTAGAATATTTTTCATCTCATTCATTCAAAATAACGAATAAATAAAGCTAAATCTATGCCAGTATTTAATTATTTTTGCACAAAAAAAGAAAAATCATTACTTCGGGCATTTTATCATCCCGTTAATGAACAAAAAAATATTGATATTTTAAAATTTCTTGTTTAATAAAAACTGTAATAAATATGTACAAACTTGTATTGTTAAGGCATGGTGAGAGTCAGTGGAACATGGAGAATAAGTTTACAGGCTGGGCTGATGTAGATCTTTCGGATAAAGGAAGAGAAGAAGCAAAAGCTGCCGGCGAACTACTTAAAAAAGAAGGATTTAAATTTGATAAAGCGTACACTTCAGTATTGAAGCGTGCTATACGTACTTTATGGATCACCCTCGACGGTCTGGATCAGATGTGGATCCCTGTGGTCAGAGAGTGGAAACTTAATGAACGTTTCTATGGCGGATTAACCGGTCTTAACAAAGCTGAAACAGCTAAAAAATATGGCGATGACCAGGTACTGGTTTGGAGAAGAAGCTACGACATCCCGCCGCCAGATCTGGACAAAGCCAGTGAATACT
>JBNKDZ010000263.1:0-6979 GCA_050288525.1 Cyclobacteriaceae bacterium | reverse complement strand
AAAGAGGTCCATCGACTCCGTCAGGTATTCCATTTCCGGACTGATCTTGAGCCATGTCATCACTTCCATGGTCGGGGCCATTGCCTGTATTTTTTCGCTAAGTGGTGTGACCATATCATTGTTTTCTGCCAGCACGGCGATTTCATGGCAGGCATCGGGGGGCATGTTGGTAAGCCGTTCCAGGTCGGAATAGCGTACGTACACATTCGCTTCATCAAACATGTTGTTGACCGTATTGAAGATGCCAACTACCCGGAAAGCATTCTGGATAATGTTGTTGTCGATATCCTGCAGGGTGACGATCACCTTTTTATTCAGTGATACCTTCAGCTTTTCAGCAAGCTTTTGTCCGATCACGATCTGGTTTTTGCGGTCGCTGTCGAAGTAGGATCCTTCCACGATCTTTTCGTACAGCTTCGTAGTGGTTTTTTCTGCTTCAGGTTTTACTCCGACAATTTTCACACCGGTACCTGTTTCTGCCGAGGCGATCATCGAAAAGATAACGATACGATCGCTGGCGCCTTTAATGCCCGGCATCCGGCGGATCTCTTCAGTGAGTTTTCCCGCATCCGGGATATAGCTTTTTAATTCATTGGAATTTCTGAAATCGGACTGGTGGATCTGGATGTGCGATATCTCATTGTTGATCGCCTTGTCGATCCGCTGATCTGCCATGCCTTTGTAAAATGCAGCAATGAAGACACCGGCACATATTCCGAGCGCTATAGCCGTGATGATGACCGAGCTCCGGAACTTGTTACGCCAGACGTTTCTCCATGATATTGAAATTAGCATAATTCTGTATTTTAAATATTTTTATAATCAAACATCAACAAGAACGATCAGGCACGTAAAGCCAGATGAACCTTAAGCCTGTACACAGCAAACAACGGGTACAGGGCGATAATGACTGTGATAATGAAAATGGTAATTACCTGATGATAAAAGATCGATGGCATCAGGGAAAAGTACATATACGGCTCGAAGCCCATCTCGATCATAGTGTCCGCGGTGTTGCCGGTCAGCCTGATCGGGTTGTTGAAGAAATATAGTATAAGGGGTATGCTGCCTGCAAAGCCTGCCAGTACTCCGATAAACCCGATGAATAAGGTTTCAAAGAACAGGATAAGCGTCAGTTTGAAGCGTTGCATGCCGATGGCGATGGTAACACCAAGTTCACGGGAGCGTTCCAACAGCATCATCAGGATGGTACCGAAAATTCCGAATCCGATCAGGGTGTAGAGGATCGCTTTCATGAACGTGCCCCCTGCGCGATCAGCTTCAATCATCTGTAGGAGTTGTGGCTGCATCTCATCCCACGACATTACGCTGTATGGGGAGGAGATGTTTTTCTCCAGGTGCCGCATCGCCTTGCTGAGCAGATGGTGGTCCTCGATCATGATGACCAGGGAAGAGACCAGGTTGGGAGCCGAATAAAACTCCTGACAGTTGGCCAGGTCCATGTAGATCGATTGTCTGTTCAGATCGGGAGTCGGGAATTCGAGGATGCCCCGTATCGGATACTTTCCTGCGGCGCTTACCCCGTGATAACCCTGTCCGATGAGTACCAGTGTGTCTTTTACGCTGAGGTTAAGGTATTTGGCAAGCTCCGAGCCGATCAGCACCCCGTCATCACCGTTTTTGAGGAAGGTACCGTCAGTGATCCATTTTTTCATTTCTGTGATCTTCTCTTCCTTTTCCGGCTCTATACCAAAGACAATCGAGGCGCGGGTAATCGTTTCGGACGATGCCAGCGCAAACGATTCGAGTCGTTGCGTGACCGTCTGAACTTCCGGAACTTCCCGTATGGTATGCATAAGGGAGTCAGTGGGTTCCAGCAGATTGTTAATGGATTTGTTTTCCCAATATTCTTCGTTGTGAACCTGTATGTATCCTGAGTAGAACTTTACAATGTTGTCGATCATGGTAGAGTAAGACCCTTCCTGCATCGACGACATGAACGTTGACAGCAACACACCCAGGAAAACAGATGCTACCGTGATAAGCGTCCGGCTGCGGCTACGCCAGAGGTTTCGCCATGCCATAATTATGAGTGCTTTCATCGTTTATTTAGTTTAGAATGGGGTGTTAACGTATTCGTTTCATGTTTTGCTGTGAGTAGAAAGCCTCCGGAATGGGGGTTTCGAAGTCCGAACTCAGCACATCAATTACAGTTTTTTTACCTTCTTCATCTGCCGGTACCATTTCCCAGTGACAAGGGATCAGCCGGCCACCCATTTTTTTTATGTCGGAAAGGTACTGTGTGTTGACGAGGTATTCATCTTCATCAAAAAACTCCACTTTTAGCTGTAGATAGGTATCTTTGGTTATCCAGGTGTAAATTTTGCCCCATACCACAGCTGCTTCCGGTTTGGGGATGAGCTGGATTTTATAACAGTCCATATCCTGAATTTTCTCTTCACCTACGATGGTGTGCTTGTAATCTTCGATGATCGAAGATTCCTTGATCAGGTCGTCGTTGGTAAAGTCCGAGCCCATCCACGACTGCATCATCATGGAAGGCGGGAGCTTGATCATTCGGTTGATCGACGGGACCCAGTTCCACATTTCCTTTTCGCGTTTCAGAAAGACCTGTCCTTTTTCCTTGGCGGGGGCTGTGATGAGGATCATCGAATATTTTTGTCCGTTTGCCCAGGCTTTCATGGATACGCTGCGTTTCCAGCTGGGCCGCACGATGGTCATCGTCATTTCCTGGGTGGCGTAATCTCCCCGCATGTTGTCGTCCATCTTTTTTACTATTTCGAGGGCATCCTGTGCGAATACCGGGGAAAGAAGTACTAAAGAGAGGAGCAGAGAGGAGAGCAATCTTTTGGCGGTCAGATCCAACGATCTGTTGTTTTGATTTTCACTGCTATTCATCATCTTTTTTTTCTATTTGATCAAAAAACTGATTTATAATTTTATTGAAATTCTGTTTTAAATCCTGGTCGTGGTGGGCGTAGGAGTGGAGCGCCAGCAGGCCTTTTATCAGGGCTGACAGGTGCAGGGACAAAACCGCCGCATCGAGATTCGCTTTGATCTCACCCTTTTCCTGTGCATTCAGGATCCACTTGGTGAGATTCTCGATGTACGACTTGTTAAATGCTGTAACCTGATCAAGAAATTCAGGTTTCTTCAGCGCGCGTTCAATGAAGATCAGGTAGCTGCTCAATCCTTCAACGTGATCTTTTGAGTCAGCATGAATGATTTTTTCAGTGATATTGGTATAGATCCCGAATACCGACTTCAGGTTTTCACGCAATGTCATGGAATCGTTGTACTTGACGTTGTAGTTTTTCAGGTAGGAGATGAGAAACCGCTCGAGCGTCTTGTCGTACAATTCTTCTTTACTTGAGAAATAATGATAGAAAGCCCCTTTTGAGAGATCTGTTGCCTTCACAAGTTCGCTCATGGTTACTTCTTTGAAACCTTTCCGGAAGAAAAGTTTAAATGCTGTTTTTAAAATATGTTCTCTTGTATCTCGCATATAAACCGACCGTTTGGTATGTTTTACGAATGTGCATTTCGGAGGTTACACTTTTGGTGGAGAAAAACAGGATTTTTGGAAATAAATTTAAAAAATGTGCGGATTGGATGTCAATGAACATCAAAGTACTCCCATTCGACGGGGTCGAGCCGACATTTCAGGATGATCCTGTTCAGGTACCCGATGTGGTGCTGAAGGTGGCGGATCTGTTCGAGGATCACATCCAGGTTCGTCCATTTTTTATAGATGGATGAAGGAGCGATCAGGTCGTCGGCGGTTAGGTTTTCAATAAACTCAATGGCTTTGATCTGCACATGGTTCAGGTATTCCAGTGTGTCGTGCTGTTCGAGAAAGTCGGGGGACGTTTCTCCGAGTACCGGATTCACCTCTGGTTCAAATTTGGGGGGTGAAAAATCTTTTTTTGATTTGCTGAACCAGTAATCCATGCCATACAGTACATGAAATACCTGCTGCCACATCGGCGGATCAATGTTACGCTGCGCCCATATCGATTTGGGACACGTATCAATAATTTTCGCCAGCATGGCAAAAGAAGGTTCTATCTGTCGTGTTAAAATTTGAGAAAAAGAAATTTTACTTTTTACTAAGCCCATTGGAAATGTGGTTAAAATGTCAAAAAAAGGATTAGGTATAATGATATCTTTTTTACCTCCCTCCGAACACCGACTTCAAATCAATTTTTATATCATTCAAAAAAACGCCATACAACCCACTGAATGAGTGATGATTTATATCAACGAAGTCGTTTTAATTCATTAAAACAATTAAACAAAATAAACGTATATATTTAACTACAAATTTTGTAAAAAAATTAGACTTTTGCGCTACTTTTTATCATGATTTATAATTTTTTTTTTAAAAACTTTATCACATGCTGAAATGAATTGAATTTATCCTGATAAAATTGGAATATTCACATATTTACATGGTTACAAAATTTTAACTATATTTTTTTAATCATATTTTGGTTAAATAATGGCGGATAATCCTGAGTATGGAAATAATTATAAATGAATAATAACATGGATCATATCGAATTTAGTGCTGCCTGAAGTTTTAAGCGCACCTCTTCAGACAGATCTTTTAATCCGGGATTCTCCACAACGCTCATAGCGATGGAAGGATCAATGACAGACACATCAATTTTTCCGTCTTCGCGTTCAATGATGGTAACGTTACAGGGGAGCAAAATGCCGATCTTTTCTTCTTTGGAAAGGGCATTATAGGCAAAATTAGGGTTACAGGCGCCCAAAATTACGTATGGACGGATGTCTTTGTCAAGTTTTTTCTTCAACACTTCCTTCATGTTGATCTCGGTGAGGACTCCAAAGCCCTGGTCTTTTAATTTCAGCGTTATCGCTTCTACAGCTTCACTAAAAGTCAGATCGATGGTTTTGTTGATATAGTAGTTCATAATAGAAAATTTATATTTTTTTATACTGACAGTGATACCTGTTCACTAAAAACACAACAAATTTCTACTATTTCTTGTTTAGATTTCGACCTTACTTTTTTACTATTCTTCATTGTTGAAAACAATGCTTTTGCTTTCATTCCAGGTCCCAAGACCTTCTGTTTCAAGGGCACACCAGATCTGATAGCGGCCTGGTTTCGGGGCGATCTCCATGGAAATTTCCGGGCCATTGACCGATCGTATCTGAAGTTCGGTTTTTTCGATCAGGCAAATTTCACCTGAACCGGAGTCTTTGCTATAGAGCTTTAGATAGGTTGTATGTACAGACGAAGGATGGAATTCGGAATAATGCAGCGGTGATTCTACCCTGATACGGGCTATATACGTGTTTTTAATATGGTTGTAGGGTTCAACGGAGGTGACGGAGCAAAAAACCTTGTTGAATACAGGCAGATCATAGATTTTCGTCAGCATTACACGTTCACCTTTGTTGTCGGATACGATCTTGCCTTTTGTGAGGTGCTTGTTGACAAACAATACGGTGTCGTTTTGATATAACCGGTCCAGATCCCACAGGTTGAACTGATTTTTTCGGGCACTTACATTTAACGAAGGGATGATCTCGCCAGAATAAAAGGATAACAGGGAAGCTTTTTGATAGGAATTGGCAACAACCGGCAGGCCATGGGCTTCCTTCATGATTTTACGGGCAAAATACCGGTGCCCTTTAAACTGACTGGTGGCATCTTCCGGGATGGTAAACAGATCGGTATACAGATGTATCCTGACGAGCAGAATGAGCACGATGCCGGGTATCGCCAGTATTTTCGTCCATTTTATAAGCTTCTCGCGCCCTTTAAGATAATTCATGGTCAAAACAAGCAATGGCAGGATGATGATGATCGTCCAGTTGGCTTCAATGACACCATTAAAACTCATGACCAGGAAAAACAGCAAAGTACCGATGAAGTTGAATTTCAGTACTTTGTCAAATTGTTGGGATATTTTATACCGAAATGCGGCATAAAACATGATGAATCCGATAATCGGGCCGTAATACACCGGTTGTCCCCCAAGGAATTCCAATGTCTGATGGATGGAATAGGCTTTGGAGTTGCGGTCAACCAGGTGATAGCGTACACTCGGGAACTGGTTTTCGACCTGCCAGAAAATATGCGGCATAAACAGCAGGAGCGATACCAGGGCCATAACCCAGAAGCTTTTCCGCTTCAAAACCGACAAATTGGAAAGAATGGTAAAAAACAGGATCAGCACCCCGTGATATTTGCTGTACATCATCAGGGCAATGACGATGGCGAGGAGCAGGGCAATCAAATAGCTGTCTTTTTCAAGATATTTTTTATAAAGCAGCAGGAACAACGCTCCGTAGACCAGAATGAAGTTGTCGGGCAAACTGACGAATCCGATCAGATTGATAGCAAAGGAAGAAAATACCAGCGCCATAAATAGCCATGGATCTTTGAAGGAAGACAATTTGTAGGTGATCACCAGGGTAATGGTTACGGCAATAACGGCGAAAAGCCGTACCCCCAGTTCATTCCCAAAGAGCTGAAAGCCGGATCGTATCATCAAACCGACAATCGGGGGATGATCGAAATATCCCCAATCAGGAAAGTTGGAATACATCCAGTAATAAGCCTCGTCATCATATAATTCTGTTAACCAGGCTGTTAACAGATTGACGAGCAGCCAGATACCAATTAAAAAGTAGAATAAAATGTTTTTTTTCAACCGCGTTACAATTTGAATTGTGCAAGCTTAAAGAAACCTGATAAAAATTACAAGTACTAGATGTCAGATAATGAGGTTCATCGTTATTCCGGATAGCTGATAAACTCCAGTGCGTTGCCACTCGGATCTGCAATGATCATAACCGATTGCTCGTTGCTCTTACCGTTATTTAGTTTTTGCGGTTTAAGAAAAAATTCTATACCGGCATTTTCAAGTTTTTCAGCGAGCTGCTGCCATTCCTTCATGGGTAATATCGCTCCAAAATGGGGCATGGGGACGATGGTGCCGTACCAGACGGTAGTCTT
>JBNKDZ010000262.1:0-3764 GCA_050288525.1 Cyclobacteriaceae bacterium | reverse complement strand
TTTATAAAACAGACGAAGGAAAGAAAAAGGTGATTCGTTTCTATGAAAACATACTCAGACAATGGCCTCAGCCATCAGGTAGCTATACCATCGAAACGACCTCCGGAGACACTTTTATCATCGAAAGCGGCGTGAATAATTCTCGGGCTGTTATATTACTGCATGGTTCCGGTTCCAATTCCGGAATGTGGACCGCTGATGTACAGAAACTTTCGAAAAGCTACCATGTGTATGCGATCGATATTCCGGGAGAGTGTGGTAAAAGCTCCGAAAACCGGCTCCCTTTTAAAGGCGAAAATTATTCCGGCTGGTTGTCAGAGATCATTGAAAAGCTCAGGTTAAACAAAGTCTCCCTGACAGGATGCTCCATTGGTGGTTGGATCGCGATGGATTTTGCAATCAGGCATCCCGAAAAAACCGAAAAACTTGTACTTCTGGCCACCGCGGGTATTGTGCAGGTGAAACTGAAAACAATTATCCGGATACTCATTACATCTTTTTCGGGCACCCGGGGATTCAATAAGTTAAATAAAATGGTTTACGGCAACCTCGACATCGACGATAAAACGCTGGAATTTGCCGCGCTGATTAATCGCTATTTTAAACCTCGCGCAGAGGTTTTACCGGTGATATCTGAAGGATCATTGCAAAAGATAGAGGCACCTACCCTGTTTATCGGCGGAGAACATGACTGCTTTTACAATACACATAAAACGGCGGCCCGGCTAAAGCGAAATCTGAAAAATATTCAATGTGTCGTTCTGAAAAACACAGGCCATGTATTGCTAAACCAGACTGGTACGATGGTACAATTTCTAAACTCCTGAAACGATGAAATCTGAATTCACAGGACAACTGAAAGTATTGATCGATAAGGCGGTGCACGGAAGTTTCACAGACGTTGACGATATAATGCGCCACTTAACGGACAACCCCACCCTGGCCATGACCAGATATGTTGATTTCGCCTTAAGTCTTTTCGAAACACCTGAGGGGATTAATCGGATCGAACATTATTTATTTAACGGCACATTGATACAAAGGAATTACGCCAGCTTATTCCTAAACCGGCTTGGAGAATGGAAACCCGTCAAACGAGCTTATGAACAAGGATTAATTGATGAAATTCAGGCCTATTCCCGATGATTTGTTAATTTATCTCCTCCCCCATAGAGAAATTCGTCCATCTATTAACGAAAATCGTCCATTTTAAGGGGTTGAAATTCCCCTGATCTTTGTAATGTCAATAATGGCAAACAATACTAAAAAAAAGAAACATGGAAAATTTAGTTAAAACAGCATTTAATGTCCCGACACGAAATGAAGTTGCTCCGGTAAATCAGGAAATCTTTGATAATCTAAATAACGCACTGGGCTTTGTCCCCAATCTGTACGCGACAATAGCGTATTCTGACAATGGTTTGAAACGATATCTTGATTTTCAGAATGCCAAAACATCTTTGTCAAACAAGGAAAAAGAGGCTGTAAACCTGGTCGTCAGTCAGGTTAACGGATGTATCTATTGCCAGAGCGCACATACGGTGTTGGGCAAAATGAACGGATTCAACGAAAACCAACTGCTGGATATCCGCAGAGGGAAAAGTGAAAATGCTAAGCTGAATGCGTTGGTGAAGCTGGCCGAAGATCTGACCAAAAACAGAGGCAATGCACATGAGGAAAATGTAGAAGACTTTTTTGCTCAGGGATATACCAAAGAAAACCTGGTCGATCTGATACTTCAAATCAGCGATAAAACTGCCATGAATTATCTGCACAACCTCACCAAAATACCGGTAGATTTTCCCGTGGCACCAACCATCTGAACCTAAAAATCAACCATTGGCCGTCATTCCGATACATAAAACCGGAATGACGACCTTAAAACAGTTTAGAGTTTGAGTATTTAGCAAGAGGAAGCGTCCTTTGTAGCCCTTCTTAGCGCGTGAAATAAATCCCGAAATGTGCGAGCAGACTCCACAACTGAAATTCTATTCCACGCTGAGAACGCTAAGGAAGCGCAAAGATTAACACAAAGTGGCGTGTTCTGATTAAGTAAAATACCCATAAAGCTGGCGCGCATTTTCAAAATGCGTGTCTAAAATGAAACGGTTGATATATCCAGGCAATTGTATTGCCGGTTCGCTATGAAGAAATCGGGATAAAAGTTTGTTCAACACGTAAAAACCTGAACCACTAACGTATTTCACCTAAATCAATAGCCTTTAAAATAAAACCTTATCATCCAAAAAATGAAAAAATTCAAAACCCAAAAAGGAACTTCGTAGTTTCTAGCATTATGATACAAACCGACAATTACACTCTGGTAAATCCGCAAACCGGAAATCTGGCCTTACAATTATTCTCCTTCGAAAAAAACAATCCGTTTGACCAGATTCAACGGCTGAATTACTATTCACTAATATGGTTAAAAACCGGAACGGGGAACGTAACAGCTGATTTTTCCGAATATGATTTCAAGGAGAATGTATTGTTCTCTTTTTCCCCATATCAACCATTTATGATCCAGATTTCCCCCGGGATGCATGGCTGGGTCATAAACTTCCATCCCGATTTTTTCTGCATCCACAAACATCACAAGGAAGTAGCATGCAATGGCGTCTTGTTCAACAACATTTACAATCCGCCGTTTGTACAGATTGACCAAAACACTTCAGGCAATTTCGAAATGGTGATTAACAGCATTAAAACCGAAATGCAAAATCCTTCCCTTGCCCAATACGAATTGTTGATCTCCTACCTGAAAATATTCCTGATCACCGCCTCCCGGTTAAAGGCGGAACAGCAGACAGAAGCCCAAAAAGCTGCAGCAGAAAATGAAGAGCCGTTTATATTGCAAAACCTAAAAAATGCTATTGAATTACACTACAAAACAAAACACACTGCCAGCGACTACGCAGAAATGCTCTACATAACCCCAAAAGCATTGTCCCGGCTGACAAAAAACCATTTCAACAAAACCCTGACCGACCTGATCTCCGAGCGCATCATCATCGAAGCCAAAAGGGAGTTGTACCTGACCAACAAAACCGTAAAAGAAATCGCCTACGAGCTGGGCTACAACGACGAATACTATTTCAGCAGGTTCTTTAAAAAGAATACCGATGTAGCCCCCCAGACCTATCGGGAAACAGTCGGTTTTGATAAGGCTTCAGCGACGTAACAAAGCCAAAACCAATCATTCGTAATTATAAAAAAGAAAAGATGTAACATCCAAAACGTCATCGATTTCGTTATCTTTGTATAAAAGTAAAGGATATGAAACGAATGATAAATATAGAATATCCGGAATCTTTGGCTAATATATTAAGACTTAGCGGAAAGGATTTTGAATCAGAAATTAAAAAAAGTTCTTTGGTTAAACTTTATGAATTAGGTAAAGTTTCTTCCGGAGTTGCTGCCAGAGTTTTAGGAATATCAAGACTTGATTTTCTTGAATTACTTGCAATATATAATGTTTCGGTACTTAATGAGTTTGACTCAGATGATTTAAATGAGGAAATCGAAAATGCCTAAGATTGTATCTAACACAACCTCCTAACCAAATCAGGAAAGTATTATATCGAAGATGATGTGGCACAAATTGAGAATGGGAATTCTTTATTATCAGGTCTGTTCGAAGCCGGGAATAAAGTGATATCTGAATACCGGTTAATCGCAGGCGAATGATAGAAGCCGACAATCTATCAAACTAATAACTCAGTGCCCATATGAAAAAAGAAAGAAAAGAAATATCAACCTTCCTG
>JBNKDZ010000261.1:0-12740 GCA_050288525.1 Cyclobacteriaceae bacterium | reverse complement strand
ATGAGATCACGCCTTTTACGGAGCTTTTCTGGGCAGAGGCATATTTGTCGTTTCCTATACTTACTTTCCAGGCATCGGCTTCTCTGATCAATTCCAGGTTTTTTCCTTTGTTTTCCAATACGATTTTTGTGACCCTGGCGGTATCAATGTCCACCAATGATTCACGGAAGGATTTGCTCCGGTTATTGCTTCCCAGAAAATCGATCGCAACATATATCAGGATTAGTCCTGCTAAAATAGCTATTAACTTAATACTGGATATTTTATTAAACATAATGAATCGCCTTTTTGATTATTAATAGTTTCCCTGCATCCATGCCTGTCGCTTGCGGGAATATCGTTGTTTTCGGATAAACGCAAGCATGATGATCAGCAGGATTGGTAGCAGGGCATTGGTCCATTTATAAATAATTCTTTTTGTATCCTCAACATCATCCAGCAATCTGGCGGTGACTCCTTTGGTTCGCAGTTCGATAAGTCCGGTGTCATCAGAAAGCCAGTCGATGGCATTTGATGCAAAGTTTACATTATCCGGGCTGACACGTTGTTGCTGTTCGCCAATGCCATTTACAGCGAAATTTCCACTGCCAACAACGACAAGTTTTGCATTTCCCCCACCTGAAATCGGTCCTTCGGCAGCCATGGCAACAACCTGATTTTCAGCATTGAAATCTGCTTCCTTCCATTCCTTGTTTATGTCGATTGCGGTAGGAGGTGTTACAATGCCTGATTTTTCAGAGGTAAACAGAAGTGGTGTATAGTGAACAGCAGAATCTTTTGGCAGAAAGGATATTGGGGCAACAAAAGGCAATATAACAGCCTCAAGTCCTTTGGATGTCGGGTGGTCTCCAAATTTTTTAATGATTGGGATAAACGGCATGGATATCATGCGTGTGAACTGAAGGAAAGAACTTTGTTGTTCGCGAACCTGAACAGACCCACAGGAAGCGTCGATCACATATTTGTCGTTTATATTTATTCCTTTGCCAGCAAGCCAACCTTTCAATCCAATATCAGGGAGAGGCCCCAGATACTGCGACTGGATATTGCTTTCGAGCGGGTTATACGCAATGTACATACGCCCTCCCAGGCTGAGATACTTATCCAGCCGGGCAAAATCCCTTGCCGGAATGGTGTCTTTCGGATCTATCAGTACGATGGTCCGGTAATAGGAAGGGATATCTGAGGTGTCATTAATTGTATAAGGTTCGATATCGTAAAGGACGGATAGCTGTTGAAGCACTTCAACCGAGGCGTTTACCGGAGGTTCACCATGTCCCTGCAAAAAGGCAATTTTTGGTTTTTCTGTCACAGAGATCTTTTTTATGGCGGTGGTAAGGGCGTATTCCATGCCGGGTCCCGGAGAGATTACCGGAATCACCTCTTTTTTATCTCCCATGGTTAGAACAGCTCCCATATAAGCCCTTAATTGCTGCACCTGATCCTTTTCTGAAACGTTTACCGATAACGGACTGATGCCTTCCTGTTGCGCTTTGGATTCCTCTTCTTCATTTTTGTTCGGATTCACAAAATTGTACACAATGTTATTGCCTGAACGGTTTTCATATTCAATGAGAAGATCCTCGAAGTCACGTTTGCTTTTTTGTAACTGGGGAGGAAGTTCTTCTGTGAAGTAGGCAGTTATGTTGATCACTTCGTTAACGTCTTTCAGAACGTTTTTTGTTGTTGAGCTAAGGGTATACTGTTTGTCTGCCGTAAAGTCCAGCCTGAAAAACAATTTATTGGAAATCAGGTTGATCACGATCAGGATGCCAACAAACAGGATTAATTGAGTTATTGCTTTATTTCGCTTCATTTTCTGTCTCTTTAAAATTTGTTAATCATGCCAGTTGCGTTTCGACAACATCGACTGCGCCAATACAAGACCGCCCAGGATGATGGAGAAGAAATAGATCAGATCTTTCGAATCAATCACACCTCTTGCCATCGAGTCGTAATGCGTTCTGGCATTCAAATAATCGAAAATCGTGCTTACACTACCACTGCCTAATCCTGATCCGATAAAACCAAACAGGAAAAACAGCAAAGCGCCCATGATCCAGCCAAACAGCAGAGCGATGATCTGGTTATTTGTAAGGCTGCTGGCGAAGATGCCCAGACTTATGTAGGCTGCGCTAAGCAATATCAGGCCCAGATAGCCCCCGATTACGGCTCCATGGTCAATATTTCCCAATTTTGCTACCGAGAAATAGTATGGAAGCGTACATAATAAAGCGATTACGATCAACAACAGGGACGAAAGGAATTTGCCTAAAACGATCTCCCAGTCATTGATTGCTTTGGTGCTTAGAAGTTCTATGGTTCCTGCTCTGTTTTCTTCTGCCAGCGTACGCATGGTGATAGCAGGTATAAAAATGAATAATGTAAGATAACTGACTTCAAAAAATACCCTTAGATCAGCCTGTTTCATAAAGAATATGTTGGAATTCGACAGCCAGGTAAGATACCCGGTGAGGATCAGGAACAAGATCAGGATCACATAGGCGATCAGGGAATCAAAGTATGAGGTCAGCTCTTTTCTGGTTAATACCCAAATGCTTTTCATATTTTTTATCTTAATATTTCGTAAATCTAGTTTGTTAACTTGCGGAATACGTCTTCAAGTTTTGTTTCGATGCCCGTCATTTCCAACAGATACCATTTGTTTTTCACACAAAGGTCGAACACATCCTTTCTTGAAGATAGTTCGGGTTTACTCTGGACCAGAAAATAATCTGATCGTTCTTCCAGTGGTTTGATGGATTCTACAGAAGCCAGTCCGAGTAAGGCTTTCTTGAGATCGTTGCCGTTGCTCTCGATTTGTACTTTTATCAGTTCCTGTCCTTTTCCTTGCTGACGCAAAGTTTCAGATGACCCGTCAGCAACAATTTTACCTTTGTTGATGATCAGTATCCTGTCACATGTCGCTTCAACTTCCGAAAGGATATGAGAGCTCAGGATGACCGTCTTCTCTTTTCCGAGTTCTTTGATCAGTTTGCGAATCTCAACAATCTGGTTGGGGTCAAGCCCGGTAGTCGGTTCATCAAGGATCAGCACCTCCGGATCGTGGATCATCGCCTGGGCCAGGCCTACACGTTGCCGGTAACCTTTCGACAGCTCCCCGATACGCTTATACCGCTCCTGATCGAGCCCACACACTTCTATCATCGTACGTATACGCTTCGATATGAGAGATTTTTCGACGTTTTGAATTTCGGCACAGAACCTCAGGTAGTCTATGATGCCCATGTCGGTGTACAACGGATTATTCTCAGGCAGATACCCGATCTTCTTCTTGATCTCTTCGGGATTTTTGTCTGCATTGATTCCGTCCAGCGTGATCTTGCCTGCGGTAGGCGCCATATAACAGGTGATCATCTTCATTGTAGTGCTCTTTCCGGCACCGTTAGGCCCAAGAAATCCTACGACTTCTCCGGTTTTTACCTCAAAGGAGATATCATCTACGGCTCTTTGATCACCATATACTTTCGTTAGGTTTTCAATAAGTATTGACATATTTTTTCTGATAAATTCCGGTGCAAGTATACTAACGTGCGGACAATAAATCAACAGCCATAACGCCTATACCTTTTTATATAGTGGTGAAATATGTTAAATTATGTTAAAAAGAGGAAAAAGGAGCAAGGAACAAGGATAGATCGCAAAGAGCAAAGCGCTTGGCGCAAAGAGTAGTTTTGGGGTTTGAGTAATTGGCAGGAGATGATAAGAAGATATTCTCACTTTGTTTGTAAATACGAAGTTGTGGTTCGTGTGGACCACGTGTGGACCACGAACCACGGCGTCAGAATTTTTAAATTAGCAATAAAGAATTCAAAATGGACAATAAATTACCGGATCACAGATCCTGGGGATCATTTATAATCCGGAGTTACGCGATGCTAAACTCCGGACAGCGGTTGGAGTTTAACCCACAATCCACAATTAGGATATATCTCATAATTTATAAAATCTTCGGGCTCTTATATTAGACCCCTGCCGGGGTCGGGTTATTGGTTCTATGTCTTCTATAAATATGTGACTTCTCTGAAGTCATAATGAAACAAATAGAAAATATTGTGTTTTTTTATTTCGGCAATTCACATCCAATGTAGTGTAAAATCCCGGAGGGATTTCATATTTATAGATAATATCCAATGTATTTAAAACGACCCCGGACGGGGTCACATATCTTTCGTTGTCTTATTGATCAATCCAGAATTCATTATTATCTGAAAAGCCTTCAAAAATGCCTCATACTCCTCTTTGAATGTCTTTCTTTTGTGATGTTCTTTCTGGTTTTTCAATGCCTTGATTCGGTCAGCACAGTACTTATTTTTTCATTAGGTTGACGGCTATAGTGTGGACACGAACTACGGCATCGGGGGCACAGAGCAGCGCTCAGTGTGAGCGTGTTGCACTTAATCCGGAAACTAAGGTTACATAGAGTCTACTATTTTTTGAAAATATCAGGCACACATTTAAAAGCATTCTTAATGATTGTTATTTTTTTTTTGTAGTTTAAATGTTGATGTTAAAATTATTATCAGCCTCAATCTGAATCGTTAAAAAAACGTTTCTGACCAAAGAGAAGCTTTTCAGTAACTTAATATAAAAAAATAGGCCTGGAGATAATCAATGCCTGTTTTCTCATCAAGGATTAAGGAATCGTGGCAGTGGTTTTTCTCATAATTCCCTGTCATTTCAATGCGTCAAATCAAGACATTTAAATTATACTCTAAAAACAAATACAATGGACAACTCAAAAAATGGTAAATGCCCGGTTATGCACGGAGCAAATACAGATGCCAATAGTTCCATAATGAGTTGGTGGCCTAATGCCCTCAATTTGGACATACTGCATCAGCATGATAAAAAGACAAACCCACTTGGTGAAAACTTCAGTTATAGGGAAGAATTTAACAAACTTGATCTGGAAGCAGTCAAGAACGATCTCAAAAAACTGATGACGGAAAGCCAGGATTGGTGGCCGGCAGACTGGGGGCACTATGGTGGTTTGATGATACGAATGGCCTGGCACAGTGCCGGCACGTACCGTATTGCTGATGGTCGTGGAGGCAGCAACACGGGTAATCAACGTTTCGCACCACTTAACAGTTGGCCTGACAATGTCAATCTTGATAAAGCACGTCGTTTGTTATGGCCGATAAAGAAAAAATATGGCAATAAAATATCCTGGGCAGATTTAATGATCCTTGCCGGGAATATGGCTTATGAATCGATGGGATTCAGGACCTTCGGATTTGCCGGTGGACGGGAAGATATCTGGCATCCTGAAAAAGACATTTACTGGGGTGCAGAGAAAGATTGGTTAGGCAAAGACCGCTATACCGATACATCCGATGAAGAAACGCTGGAAAATCCATTGGCAGCCGTTCAGATGGGGCTTATCTATGTAAACCCTGAAGGTGTTGACGGCAAGCCGGATCCGCTAAAAACAGCAAAAGCAATGCGGGTAACATTCTCAAGAATGGCTATGAACGATGAAGAAACTGTTGCCCTGACAGCAGGAGGGCATACTGTAGGAAAAGCACATGGAAACGGAGATGCTTCAATACTGGGTTTAAATCCGGAAGCTGCTGACTTAGAAGAGCAGGGATTTGGCTGGAAAAATCCCAAAGGAAAAGGGAATGCTGAAGACACAGTATCAAGTGGAATTGAAGGGGCCTGGACCACCCACCCGAATAAATGGAACAGCACCTATTTTCACTTGCTGTTTACCTACGACTGGGAGATTCGAAAAAGTCCTGCCGGTGCGTCCCAATGGGAGCCGGTAAACATAAAAGAAGAGGACAAGCCTTTTGATGCACATATACCGGGAGTTCGAAGAAATCCAATTATGACCGATGCGGATATGGCATTGAAAATTGATCCTGAATACCGAAAAATCTCCGAACGTTTTTACAAAGATCCTGAATATTTTGCCCAGGTGTTTGCAAAAGCATGGTTTAAACTTACGCACCGGGATCTGGGACCGAAAAGCAGATATCTGGGGCCTGATGTGCCGAAAGAGGATTTAATATGGCAAGATCCTGTTCCGGCTGTTAATTACGCACTTACAGATGCAGATATTGAGGAATTGAAAATGAAAATTTTGGATTGCGGTTTACGCCAGGCCGATCTTATCAATACTGCATGGGACAGTGCAAGGACATTCAGATGTTCCGACTTCAGAGGTGGTGCAAATGGAGCAAGAATTCGCCTGGCCCCTCAAAAGGATTGGGTAGGCAATGAACCGGAAAGGCTAAAGAAAGTGATTGATAGACTTTCGGAAATTCAGGAGGGGTTGAGCAAAAACGTCAGTCTGGCAGATTTAATTGTTTTAGCAGGAAGTACTGCCGTAGAAAATGCAGCGAAAAAAGCAGGTATAAATGTTAAAGTTCCTTTCCTTCCGGGAAGAGGGGATGCCACCATGGAGATGACGGATGCGGAATCCTTTTCCGTTCTTGAACCGTTGCATGACGGATATCGAAACTGGCAGAAAAAAGAATATGCCGTCAAACCGGAAGAAATGCTGCTTGACAGAACACAGTTAATGGGGCTGACTGCACCTGAAATGACCGTGTTAATCGGAGGGATGCGTGTTTTGGGAACAAATCACGGAGGAACCAAACATGGCGTTTTTACAGACAGGGAAGGTATTTTAAGTAATGACTTTTTTGTGAATCTTACCGACATGAATTATACATGGCAGCCTGTTTCTGATAATCTTTATAATGTTGTAGAACGAAAAACAGGTAAAACGAAATGGACAGCCACAAGAGTTGATTTGGTTTTTGGTTCTAATTCAATATTACGAGCGTATGCCGAAGTTTATGCACAAGATGACAATAAAGAGAAATTTGTGCATGACTTTGTTAAGGCATGGGTAAAAGTGATGAATTCAGACCGTTTTGATGTTGCGAAATAAAATCAGGGCATAAAGACCTGCCGAAAGTTGAAAGGAAAGTTGCTCCGGGATGGTTAGATTCCAAATTCCCGGGGCAATTTAATTTATCCAAAGCTTCTTATTGCTTAATATTTTTCAAATGATAATAACGACCTTTCCCTTGGCATGCCCCTCCCCAAGATATCGCAACGCTTCCGGTGTTTTGTCAAAAGGAAAACATTTGTCTATTACCGGCTGGATTTTTCCTTCTTTGTACAGTGACTTCAAGGATTCAAGATACTTATTTGGTTCATGGGCAAGAATGCTGATCTTTCGTGCTTTTTTGTTATTTTTTTCTGCTTTATTGATAAAAGGAGCGAAGGCCATCGTCTGAAAGATGCATTTTGTAGTACCTCCCACGAGGATATGTTCTCCTCCCGGCTTAAGGGCATGAAGGTTGTCAAATACCGAATGGTTTCCGTAGATGTCAAGTATGAGGTCGTATGTTTCAGCTCTTTTGGTAAAATCTTCTTTTGTGTAGTCGACGACATGGTGTGCTCCGGCTGAACGCATATGATCGAACTTTTCGCCGCTGTCTACGGCTGTTATTTCCGTCCCCAGAGATTTGGCGATCTGGATGGCAAAGGTACCCACACCGCCTCCGGCTCCGTTGATAAGTACGTTCATGCCCGGGGCGATCTGTTTTTTGTCACGAAATCCCTGAAGGGCCAGAACACCGGCCTGAGGGATGGCAGCGGCTTCTGTAAATTTCATTTCTTTCGGCTTTTTGGCCAGTGCCTTTTCAGGGGCGCAGACATATTCGGCATACCCACCCCATCCCGATGCGCAAAGATCTCCGAAGACCTCATCACCAACTTCAAATTTGGTAACATTTTCGCCCTTGGCCTCAACAATTCCTGCTATATCGGCACCCGGAATGGTATATTTCGGTTTAAAAAGCCCCCACATACGTATCAGGAACGGCTTACCCCGTACCATATCCCAGTCCCAGGAATTGACGGAAGCTGCATGAATCCTGATCAGTAATTCGTCTGCTTTTGGAACTGGTTTTGCCACTTCTTGTATTTTTAATGCTTCGGGAGGGCCGTATTTGTGATAAACCTGTGCTTTCATGCGCATTTGTGTTAAAGTTGGAAGGCAGCCATTTCTTCGGCGTTACGTACTACAATAATATTGCCTGCCATCGCCGGGTGGTTCCAGGTTTTTCCTTCTATTGCTTTGAAAATTCCAAGTTCGTTGAATTGATCCGGTGTCGCTTCTGCCAGGACCAGATCACCTGTTTCGGAAAGGATTACGATCAGGTCCTGATCTGCCAGCAACAGGATCTGACCGCCATAGTGGCCTGCTTTCCACTTTTTCTTTCCATCCTGAATATCGACACATATCAGGTTGTAGCCATTTAAACCATATGCGTAGCCTTTATGGATCACAAAATCATTGAATCCCGGACGAAACTGTTTTGTAGTCCATCGTTCGTCTGTCTTCCAGGCTCCCGACGTATTCGATAACGATACTCTCCGCAGACCTTTTTCGGAACCCAGGCTGAGGATCAGATCCCGGTCCTGAAGCACGGCTGGCTGGATAATGTGTTCCTCCGGCATCGATATTTGCCAAAGTACCGTTCCGTCTTCCGGATTAAAGCTGGTGGCACCTTTCATGCTCATCAGTACTACCTGACGGGTGCTGTCAACGGTAATAAGATGCGGTGAGCTGTAACCATCTTCTCCATCGGGACCTGCCCAGATTAATTCGCCGTTAGACAAACTATAAGCAGCAGCTGTTCCTGCTACTGCCACAATCACATTATCATTTACAATAAGTGGAGACCCGGAAAATCCCCATCCGGGAGTTTTGGCTTTCACATCTATAGCGGCATTGCGGGTCCATAAAACAGAGCCGTTTGTAGCATTTAGAGCATTCAGTATTCCCGTAGCTCCTAGGGAAAATAACTTATTGCCGTGTAATGTTGGAGTGGCTCTTGGTCCAGCACCTGCATGAGAGTCCCAGAAGCGTGTCGAATCCTGGTGTTTCCAGACCGGTTCGCCGGTATTCAGGTTGTAGCACGAGACTATTTCAATTGCTCCCAGTTGTTCCTGTGTAAACAGAAAGGAGCCTTGTATCGCACATGAAGAACATCCGGGACCTATTGGCCTGCGCCAAAGCTCCTTTGGTTTTGAGGTTGACCAGTCAGTGGAAATACTTGTTCCCCGTACGACCCCGTTTCGTTGCGGCCCCCGAAATCCGGGCCATACATTTTTCGTATCCGACGTTATCGTTGCTTTAAAGGAGGATTCGTCTTTCGGTAGATCTGTCAGGAGTATTTCTTCGTGGGTCTTTGACCATCGCCAAGCCAGATCCAGGCGAAAATCATTGGTGATGCCATTGTTGCGGACAAACAACCAGAACACACTGGTAATAAGGATTATGACAGCCATCGTTATGAACCGGATCTTTAAGGGGTGTTTTCTGGTAAAGACAGCCCACAACACAAAGGTGATACACAGGGGAGGTGTTACATAAATAAAAAACATAAGTCCTTGTCCGCCGGTAGATATGGAAATATCGAGAAACTGATAGACAAGAAAGAGTGTCATAATGATCAGTATTGGGGCGCCAAATCGTTCAATACGGCTGGCACGGCTGAAGAAGGCCCACCAGATTATAATAGCTAGCATACCAGCCAACCCACTCATCATGGCGATGGCGAGAAGGTCATGATTTAGCACAGGAAGTATAAATCGCATTATCAGAACGATGGTCAGAATAATCAGTCCCGGCAGGAGACGCAATGGTTTTTCAGGATGATTGTTATTATCCGGCATGGTAAATTTTTTTAGTGGTTAAATATATTCCTAAAGGGTTTTATATGCGGACAGGGATATGATGTTCTATTGAAGATAAATTTATGTTAAAATTAATTATTTACACAAAAAACTTTAATGAATGGAGAAAGAAGATGATAAGAGGGCATAGGACAACGTATTAGATTGACTGTCTAGCAAGGAGCAGATGATTAGAGGAGAAAGAAGTAAGTATTTTTTTTCAGGATAATTGTATCTTTACGGTACTTTTAATTCTAAATTATAACTATGAACAGAAATTACCCATTTATTTTTGCCGGGAACGGAATAGGGAAACCTTTTGGCTATGATTTTTCCTGTTATGCAAAATTTAAATCTGAACCCACGGAGGAGCAAAAAAACGAAATTGAAAAATCAATACCTTCTGCGGCCTCTGAAACGGTTTGCTGGTACGGATCACTGTTATATTTTGGAGACTCTGATTTTGGAGCAACTCTTAAGATGGAATATGAACCTGACTGGTATAAAAATGTTGATGCCGAAATAGCCGGCAATAAAGATCTGGAACTTTGGACAAAACCATCGAAAGTTACACTGGAAAAGTTTCATTATATGTTCGACAGGTGGGTGTATGCATTGAATACAGCTTATCCCCTGGAATTTTTTATAAAGGAGAACAAAATTGCCAAAAAAGATATTACCCCGTGGAACAAGTGGAGTATTGAACAAATTATCGAACCTGCATATAAATTCTGTTTTGACACGGTTGTTAGTGTTGTCGAAGATGAGGATAAACGAAGGATCCATAGTATTTTGGTATTAAGTCTCATGTACTACTTCAATCTGTTTAAACCACCATCGCTGAATAATGATCTGAGGCACGCTCTTTGGAAGTTTTATGAATCACATCATGATTTTTGTGAATCAGACTATTATGCTAAAATATTCATGTCCTTTACCAAAGAGGAGATCCTTGATTATCTTAAGAAATATACGGATTCTCCTCATGAAAATATTATTTATTTGGCAACATCAATTGAGGCGAGGGAACTTGTTCTTGATGATGACTATTATGAAATAATTAAAACAATATTTGGTAAGCTGGCTGAATCTGACATGGAGTTGGTCTTTTTGTTTTCATCAAATCCAACCTATCAAAATTACAAACCCCATTTATTTACGCGAATTGAGCATATTAAAAAGAAGGACCAGATTTATATCAGACCAATAGCACGATTGCATGAGCTTGCTTTAATAACCAGGGAAGCTGGTTTTCAGGATAATGATGAACAAAACTTTTATGACTATCAATATTTGGTCGATAATGAGTTGTTTGTGGCGGATGGTTATTATTTAGCAGCTGCATTGTATTTCCTGGATAGTGATTATGAAAAAGCAAAGGATCTAATTTTGAGAGGGCTCAAATTTTTTGGGCATGAACAAATATTTGTTAGCAGGGCGATGAATATGATTTCAACGGTTGGAGGTGATGAATTGCTGGTTTTGTTTGAAGGGTATAATTAATGTTGAATGAGAAAAAGAAAAAGAGAACCGGAAGAAAATTTTATTTACCAGGAAAGCCAGGCATAGCTGAAATCACCCGCTTTAGGACAATTAAAATACATAGTCAGGCTGTAATTTAGTTTTGGATTAATTACATCATCAAGATAATTATACTGACCTGCTTTGTATGCAAGCACTTCTTTCACATAAAAATAACTGTGATCATCGCTAACACATAGTATGGCCGCCCTGCTTGGAGTATCTGAAGTTACCCGGGTGCGATAGGTGTATATGCGTAGCGTGATAGTAGGGACACCAGGCCTGAATGTGTATGATACATTCGGAGTGGTTGAACCACTGTTGAAATGTGAACGATAGATTGTAAAGGAAAAACCTGAAGAAATAGTAATAAGCAATACGATGCTTAAAGATATAAGTCTTTTCATGATATTTATTTTAATAGTTTAGGATAATTGATTAAATATCAGTTCTCTTTTTCACTGCAATAATAAAAATTACATTATTAATATTAAAAATAACTTTACGTTAAGTTTTGTTTTATTTTAATAATTTAATTGGGACTAATTAAATTATTAAAATATTTTATAATAAAAATCAATTGTAACACTGTTAATTTTTAAATACTACTATGGGAGCCTGGGATTACGGAATTTTTGATGATGACACGGCATATGATTTTACGGACGAAATAAAAGCGGATGCTACGGATTTTTTCCGCACGTCTTTTAAAAATGCTTTGCAATCGGATTATCTGGAATATGATGACTGTCATGCTGTGACAGTATCTGCTGCGTACCTTGACAATACATTGAACGGGACCACATACCGGACGGATAGCGAAGATTGCAAGGATGAAAGCAATGTCAACAAGTTTGGGGAGTTACATCCGGAAATGAAGCTGGAAGATATGGTAGCAGATGCTGTTAAAGCTCTGAAAATTGTTATTAGCGACAGATCTGAACTATTCGAACTCTGGTCAGAAAACGAAGAATTATTCCCAAAGTGGAAAGGAACCATTGAAGCATTGATTGGCAGGTTGGAAGCGTATAAAAAGTCCTGAAGGATTAACCCTTTTTTTTCGAAACGGCGATTCTATAATTCAGTTCTCCGATCAAATCCTGAGAGCTTTCCCCGGTAAAGGTGTTCTTTTTGGTTAAAAAAAACAGATTATTACCTGCTTTCGTTGGTTTTTTAAATGAAATCCTGTAAAACGACCAGATGTTAAATAAGCTGCTGGCATGTGTGAATGTTTCCGTAAGGGCTTCAATGTTTTCAATGGGTTCAACAAAGGACTTTTTACCGTACCGGATCCCAATCGTTTCTTCATGAAGAGTCACTTCTGCTAAATTGGGCAAAAGAAAGAACAGGATCAGCCATAAAATGGATAGTGCGCCGGTAATCACCAAAATCTCGTACTGCCTGTTTGTGAGTGCCAGAATAAGCGTAATCGAAATCAGTGCAGGAAAGATCCGGAGTATCAGGCGCAGGTGGTATGGTCGGGTAGAGAT
>JBNKDZ010000260.1:0-3386 GCA_050288525.1 Cyclobacteriaceae bacterium | reverse complement strand
CACATTGAACTATTTCTTTCTATATCAAATATTATACAATTCTTTTTATGATAATCTGCAGCAATAAGTTTAAGATCAACTCCCATATTATTTTTAATTTTAGTTAAATTTTAAAAATTCCGAGTACTCACCATACCAAATCAATCCCCCCGCAAACACCGGCACCAACAATAAGCACCCACGACATAACAGATTTGAACCGGTTCTTCGGATGGCGGTACATAAGCAGGTGCAACACTACATGGATCATGAAAAATATATTCAATCCGGTAATGAGGGATTGGTTTAGCGTCATGGCTGGTCCGGACCACAGGTAATAGAACAATGCCACATAGAGCGGGACATGCAGGATAATGAACAGAAAACGCGCTAAAGGTTCTTTTAACGACGATAATCCGGGAAACAGCTCCCATTCCTTACACCGGATGGCGTCCATCTCATGGGTCATTATGAAGGCAAGTCCTGAAAAAAAGAAAAAATGCGCCATTTTTTTATTATTTTTAGTAACACAGGCTTTCAGCCGGTTGTGGTGGAGAATGCTTTCGGAGATTGAACCGGTAACAGTGTTAAATTTAAGGATTTTAATCTTTGGTATGCAATTTGATTACCACAATTTCATCGTTTGAAGTAAATAAATAAACCATGAGAACATATCTGATCATTTTTCTGGCAGTAATTACGTTTTTTTCTTGTAAGACAAGTCAGATGTCATTAAGTGTAGTTGAACCGGCTCCTATATCCATACCACCGAATATCAAGGAAGTCGGGATAGTGAACCGGAGTATGCCAACCGATGAAAATGCCTCTGTCAACAAGGTCGACCAGGTGTTGTCACTGGAAGGGATGAAACTGGATAAGGATGGTTCGGCTGCCTGTATGGGTAGCCTGGCCGAAGAGCTGAAGATGAACGAGCGGTTTGAAGAAGTAAAGATGCTGGATCAGGTGGACCTGCGAAATCCGCTGCTGGGCAAAATGGCTGCCCCGGTCGACTGGAACACCATCAGTACGATCTGCGAAGACAACCAGGTCGATGCCCTCATCATGCTCGAACTGTTTGATACAAACGGAGATATACACTACGACAGCCATTCAAAAACTATAGAAGGTCCCCTCGGTGTGAAAATCCCGGCCCTCGAACACGAAGCAACGATGACGACCACCATCAGCACCGGCTGGAGGATCTACGACAATGTAAACAAACAGATACTCGACGAGTCGTGGAAGGGTGATGAAATTGTCTCTACCGGCAGGGGGATTAACCCGGTAGCTGCTGCCTCAGCCATCATTGACAGAAAACAGGCTGTGATCGATGTCAGTCAGAATGTGGGCAAGTCCTATGCCTGGAACATGATGCCCTACCGTATACGTGTATCAAGGGATTACTTTGTGAAAGGAACCGACAACTTCAAGGTCGCCCAGCGAAGAGCCCAGACGGGCAACTGGGATGGTGCCGCAGAGCTATGGGAAAAAGAAACCCATAATTCAAATAGCAAAGTCGCAGGCATGGCATGCTACAACATGGCCATCATCAGCGAGATCAACGGAGATCTGGAGCAGGCCGTCGAATGGGCACAACGCTCCTATGCCGATTACAACATCAAGGAAGGGCTGCAATACGTACGTATCCTGAAAAATCGCATCGCCAAAAGAGAGCAACTGGAATTTGAAAATCAGTAGGGGGTAGAGACGCGATTCATCGCGTCTTAAATCCTGATTTTCATTAAGAATAGCAAAAAAACATTTCAGCACAAATAAGAGCATTGATTGCACAAAGCAAAAATTAATAATAAGATAACGCTTTGCCCTCCGCTCTATGCGCCATGCCTTTTATTTTTGGATTTATATCAAAAAATAAAAGCAACACGATTATCTTTAACGTTGATTCAATTAAATAAGAAGTTATCATGAAGAAATATCTCATCGTACTAATTTTTATATTTCCGGGGGCCGAACTATTTGCCTTCGGACCTATCGGTCACAGAGTAGTAGGGCAGATCGCGTGGGAGCATATGTCTGAGCGTGCTCGGGAGAACCTGGTAAAACTTCTGAAAGACGAATCGTTGGCTATGATTGGAACCTATATGGATGAGATACGGTCGGAGCCGAAGTACGATTCTTTAAAATACCTGCACTATTGCACGATCCCTGACGGGAAGTCGTACGAAGAGGCAGGAACACCCAAACAAGGAGATGTGATCTTTGGGATCAACAAATATTTAAGTGATCTGCGATCTGGTAAACTTAACAAGGAACAGGAAGTATTTACGCTGAAATGTCTGGTACATCTTATCGCTGATGTTCATCAGCCGTTGCATGTCGGCAATGGAGAGGACAGGGGAGGTAATGATGTACAAGTGACTTATTTCTGGCAGTCTTCCAATCTGCACAGAGTATGGGATGAAGGGATCATCGAACAGCAGAAACTGAGCTATACCGAATATGCCAAATGGATCGATCATCCGACGGAAAAGCAGGTAAAAGCCTGGCAACAGGATGATCTGATGGTCTGGGTCTCCGAATCCATCGCCATGCGCCCGGGAGTCTACAGCCTTCCCGAGGACCGAAAGATCAATTACGAATACAATTATTACAACATCAAGGCATTAAATCAACGACTCCTTCAGGCAGGTATTCGCCTGGCAGGGATATTGAATGATATCTACGGAAATTGATCCGTATCATCAAATCCTGATGAATGCCTTTACCCGATCTGTATAAAAACGTTTGGGATTTTTTGATGAAAATGGCCGTTAGACGTGATGAGTCGCGTTTCTACGGTTTGGATGACAGCCAGTCATCCCTGAATTTTGCTTCGTCGCGGGTTAATTTGGCTGAGAATTTTTCTTTTGATATGATAATGGTCTGATCGTCTTCTGTGAGGGTCATGCTGCTTTTCATCTGAATTCCGTTATGAAGATAGGTTACAGAAATCTCATCGCCGGGTTTACGGGATCCGACGATAAACTCGATCGAGTTGTAGCTGTCTGCTTTTTGACCGTCCAGCGTCAGGATCTTGTCGCCTTTTTCAAGTCCTGCCTCATAGAGCGGGGTTCCGCGTAATACGGGTGAGATGATTTCGGTCGTATCTTTTGAAAAATCAAGCAATGCCCATCCTATGGTTGCTTTGCCCGGATTTTTTTTCATGAAATTGAATCCTGCTCCCTTAAACAGGCGTGCATAATCCGGGATCTCATTTCTGAATACATATTTTGAAAAGAATTCTTCAGCAAACGCCGCATCTCCGGTGATATCGCCAAGCAGTTTTTTAAGATCGGCATTGTCGAACGGGATCTCCGGTTTTCCGAATTCTGTCCATGCTGTTCGCATAAAATCATCCAGAGAAAGATCTTTATACCTGTTGCGCAGTTCAAGGTCAAGGGCCAGAC
>JBNKDZ010000259.1:0-11473 GCA_050288525.1 Cyclobacteriaceae bacterium | reverse complement strand
TTCAGTTCTGTGCGACTTAGCCTGCTCGATCGTGGTTTTGTATATGCTATTGCACACATTCGTGGCGGACAAATGCTGGGTAGACAATGGTATGAAGACGGAAAACTATTGAAGAAAATTAATACGTTCAATGACTTCATTGATTGTGGAAAATATCTGGTAGAATCGAACTATACAAGTAAAGAACATTTGTATGCAATGGGAGGTAGTGCTGGCGGATTGCTTATGGGAGCAGTCGTAAATATGGAACCGGAGCTATTCAATGGTGTGGTTGCAGCAGTTCCTTTTGTGGATGTTACAACGACAATGCTTGACGCCTCAATACCATTAACGACTAATGAGTATGATGAGTGGGGAAATCCCGAACAAAAGGAATACTATGAGTATATCATGAAATATTCTCCATACGATAACATTAAAGCACAGGCGTATCCGAATATGCTGGTAACTACCGGATTATTTGATTCTCAGGTGCAGTATTGGGAACCTGCAAAATGGGTCGCAAAACTGCGGGAATATAAAACAGATGATAATGTGTTGATCATGCATACAAACATGGAAACCGGTCATAGCGGCGCTTCCGGAAGATTTCAACGATATAAAGAATATGCTTTGGATTATGCATTCATCTTTTTCCTTGAAGGAATAGCTAAATAATTAAAACAGATATATACTACTGATAATAAATACGTTATAAGGGTATGTCATTAGATGTACCCTTTGTTTTTGCTCTCAAAAAACAACATATCATTATATAAAACAACAATTAATTGTATTGTTTTTATATTAAATTTAACATTTCACTGATTACTTTTTTTTGATTAATCATATATATAGGGGAAGATGGGGACAACTTTTTAGAATAAATGATTAGAAACACAATACTTATTCTTTTGATCATCGCACTACAATTAATCTTTAATGATGATCTTGAAGCGCAAAAAAAGCCGAAATCACCTGCCAAAATGTGCAGAAAGCTGGACTATAAAAAAAATAAAAAATTCAAGAAGAAATTCAGGCTGAGAAAAGTAGAGAATGATGTTTCACACATTACGTATAATCCGGATGTAAAACGAACCTCCTCCGGACCTGTTGCCACATACAAGAATGAAATTCCTCTGGTAGCAAAGAAAGAAAATGTACCTGAACCGGCAAAAATCAATTTACCTCCTACAGTAAATGAGAAACACGCGAAAATACGTGAACGGGTTCAGGAAGAAATCAAAAACGGGGAGTCAACAGGGCCTTTTATTGAATCATTGTATTTCGTGACAGATGAAGCTGAGTTTGCTTACGTCGACTTTGATCCATTTCTGATTGCGGTAGAATATGCTTTGCAGGGGAGAATGGTGTTGGTGGAAGGACATACCGATAACAGGGCTTCTGAAAAACATAATCTGGAACTATCTATGAAGCGTGTTCGTCAAATCGAACGTTTGATGCTGGATATCGGAGTGCCTCAGGAACGGATATCTGTAATCGGGTATGGGGAGAGTATGCCGAAATATGATAACTCTACAGAAGAAGGCAGACAAAAAAACAGGAGAGTTGACTTCAAGATCTTTTAAAAATATCAGCATCCTGTATGCCGCTCTCTGAATGCGAATAACAAATTGCCGCATAATATTTTACCGGAACTTCAGGAAAAAAATACTTCCAATGGGTGTTCTTGTCCATTATTAAAGCTCTGTCAGTGTTTATCTCAAAAGATTTCTTGGTAAGATTTAAACCCCTTCCGTCCGCTTTTGCCAGTGCTTCATACTTTGTCCAGAATATGAAAAACTCCGAAAGAGGATTCTTAGAAGATTTTATTTTTTGAATCATGTCCTCATTCATATACTCCTCAAAATCTTTTATTTCTGTTTGTCTTGAATATTCAATGTCTGTTCCAATGGCTGTCTTATTCGAAATAGCGGCCAGAGTGTACGTTCCTGAATGTGATATGCTGAAGGATGGACCGGATGTGAAAAACGGTTTACCATATTTATTTACCTGTAAGTCAGCGTAACGAATCGTTTTGTTATACATCATTCTGAATAAGTATATTATCAAAAGTCTTCCTGCCTGATGTGCCCTGAGTGCTGATTTATCGGAATAGGTGTCAGCATTTTCAAAAAAATACAATTGCTCATCCCGGGTAAAACCGGATATATAATCTGTAAAATGCTCTTTATTGTGATCTATGATCTGATAAAATATCATATGAATTGATAATTATTTATCGAAAAGTAATAAAAATAACAAATATTAAGAATTGTAATTAGCATTAAAATATCATTATAATCAGAAATAATATCACTAATAAGTTAAATATATAATAATTGTTTAAATTCAAAAATATGTAATAAATATCATTACGATAATTAAAACATATTCGGATATTCAAACGATCTGATGTGGCTTATATGGATACTTTTTGTTTAATTATTTATTCAATTAAAATATCATAACAATCAGTAATAAAGGCGTATAAATGATTTTATTGTTGTATTTGTTTATCTGTTGAAGGTAATTTTTGTGTGTGCTAATCACATCAAATAAAAGTTAAATAAAATGTACTATAAAACATAAAACAATAGAATCAAAAATATAAAATAACGAAAATCAGAAATAGTAACATCGGCTTGATCCAGATAAATATAATTTTAAAATTTACAAATAAATATTTTTGTTTCCGGAAGTGTTATCAGGTGTAGAATCTGTGTGGTTATTATGTGGTCTTGGAAGAAGTATTACTGCGGCGTCGGAGATGTTAGAGTACCACGAAGTACGAATTAAACAACTCAATTATAGGCATGTCATATCACCCTGTACCAGGGATGAACAGTATTTGTATTGTGTGAACTCCGAATAAGAGTTCTGCACAACAAGATCTGTTTTGGAAATTTTAAGAAGAAGAATTGAATTAATTATATGCAGTTATCAAAGACATTAACTATGAAAAGAGAACCAATTGCAATTGTTGGAATTTCGTGTCGGTTTCCACAGGCAAAAAATATCACTGAATTCTGGAATTTACTGATGGAGGAAAAGGATACGATTGAAGAGATGACGGATGAACGTTGGAATATCGATCAATTCTATGATGAAGATATACAGACTCCCAATAAGACCAATCAACGGCACGGATCGTTTTTAAAGGATATATATGATTTTGATCCGTACTTTTTTAACATATCTCCTGCAGAAGCAACTGAAATGAGTCCGTCCCAAAAGCTTATGCTTGAATTAGCATGGGAAGCAATTGAGCATTCAAATATACCGGTCAACAGGCTTAAAGGTAAACATGCCGGGGTTTACATAGGCAACATATGGAGCGATTATGAACATTTCCGCAAATCCATCCATTCGAATGTGACTTCTCATACTGCCATCGGACAGTCATCAAATGCTGTTGCAAACAGAATTTCATATGCCCTGGGATTTACCGGGCCGAGCCTGGTAGTGGATACCGGCTGTTCCTCTTCTTTGGTTGCATTGCACCTGGCATGCCAGTCGCTATGGGATCATAGTCTGGATTATGCTGTTACAGGTGGCGTAAATCATTTGCTGGATCCGGATCAGTACGTAATGCTTACAAAATTCGGCGGGTTGTCTTCCAAAGGGAAATGCAGTACGTTTGATGCAGAGGCGGACGGATTCGTACGTGGTGAGGGCGGAGGATTGATTATTCTGAAAAGGCTTTCGGATGCAGAAAGAGATCATGACAAGATCTATGCGGTAATACGAAGCAGTTCTATGAACAATAATGGCTTTAATGAGAGTCTTCCGGCAACTAAGACGGAGGCTCAGATTGAAATGTTCAGGGATGCCTATGAGTCGTGTGGTATAAAGCCTTCGGATGTGCATTATGTTGAAGCACACGGCACAGGTACCAGCCTGGGGGATCCGAATGAATGCAACGCCATAGGGAAATACTTTTCAACCGGACGATCTGACGATCGGAAATTGCATATAGGTTCGGTAAAAACCAATATTGGCCACCTGGAAGGTGCTGCAGGGATCGCCGGACTTATAAAAGTGGTGTTGTCAATGTGGCACAAGAAGCTTCCGAAAAGCTTGAATTTCAAAACGCCAAATCCAAAAATACCTTTTGAAGAACTGAAACTCAAAGTTCAGGATACATGCGACAGATGGCCTGTAAGGGAAGGTGAGACGTTTAAAGCAGGTGTTAATTCATTTGGTTGGGGTGGAACAAATGCACACTCCGTTATCGAAGAATATCGTAATGAGGATTCGTGTAATAAATGCTATGACAGGAAAATAGACTGTTCTGTTTTAACACTTTCTGCCAGATCTGAAAGTGCACTTCGACAATATGCTGAAAAATATAAGGTAATGCTATCCGAAAATGTTAACGGATCAAAATCCTTATTTGAAGATATTTGTGTCGCGACCAATGTTACAAAACCGTGTTTTGAGTTCAGGTTTTCAGCACATGCTGCATCCAAACAGGAAATGATATCAAAACTGCAGGATTTTATTCATGATGAGATGCCTGTTGCTCCTGTAAATATGTCCGAACCATCAAAAATAGTATTTGTATTCCCTGGTCAGGGCAGCCAGTGGGAAGGCATGGGACGTGAGTTGTATGAGAAGGAAAAGGTTTTCAGGGATACTATTGATGAATTTGACAACGCATTTAAAAAATATGTAGACTGGTCCTTAAAAGACGAAATATTTGCTGGTAAAGAAACCAGCCGAATGCATGAGATCAACGTTGTACAGCCTATGTTGTTTGCCATGGAAGTAGGCCTGGCGAGGCTATGGACCTCTTTCGGGATTGTGCCGGATGCAGTGGTCGGGCATAGCATGGGTGAAGTGGCTTCGGCTCTTTTTGCAGGCGTTTTGTCCACGGACGATGCGGCTAGGATCATCTGTACAAGAAGCCTGCTAATGAAGAAGGTTAGTGGCAAAGGGGGTGCAATGGCCGTAACGGAGCTTACTCTGAAGGAAGCTTCGGAAATAGCAGATTCATATCAGGGAAAAGTTTCTGTAGCGGTAAACAACAGCCCGAAATCAACGGTTATTGCCGGCGATGAAACTACAATACTCAACATAATTGACCGTCTGGACAAGGAAGGGCTGTTCTGCCGTCAGATAAATGTAGATGTGGCTTCGCATAGCCCACAAATGGATCCTCTTAAGGAAGAACTGAGAGAAGCATTAAAAGACGTTAACCCGCGTAGAGCAACAACGGACTTATATTCCACAGTGCTTGACGGAAAAGTTTCAGGAGAAGAGCTCAATGCGGATTATTGGGTAAATAATCTAAGGGGAATGGCACGGTTCTCTTCTGTTGTACAACAAATAATAGAGGATGACCATAAGGTATTTATCGAGGTTAGCCCGCATCCGGTCCTGACAAATGCTGTTCATGAATGCAGTGAAGAGGCAGTGAAATCAATTATTTCGACAGGCTCCCTGTTCAGAGATGCACCCGAAACAGAAAGTATGTACACCAATATCTGTGCACTTTTTTCCAAAGGGCATAACATTTCATGGGATACATTTTATGGTATCCGGAAAATACCATTTGTGGAATTGCCCGGATATCCGATGCAACGGGAAACGTTCAGATTGGAAGATCGAACGGGAAAGAAGGCAATATTGTCCGGAGGAAATACAAATCCGCTGATCGGGAAGAAAATTGACCTGGCAGGGATAGAAAATATTTCAGTCTGGGAAAATGTGTTAAGTCTTGAAAATCCGGTCTTTCTGAATGACTATAAAATTCACGAGACAAATGTTTTTCCTGTATCAGCATATCTGGAAATGCTTCAGGAAGCTATTCTTGAGCGATTCGGGAAAGGGAATCATGTTGTACAGGATGTGCAATACAAGAAAGCAATTCTGGTGCCTGATGACGAAACCGTAGGTATACAACTGCGATTCGAGCTGATCAATGAGAAAAAAGTAGGGTTCAGATTCTTTTTTAAAACATCCAACGGACAAAACGGACAGGAATGGGATTTGTCGGCAGAAGGAGAAATCCATCTGAATGTTCCTGTAAATGACACTGAGGGTATTGAAAAAGTAAAATTTGATATTGAAAAATTAAACGCCATTGAAGACGGGCATGATTATTATGAGTCATTGAAAGACCTCGGCCTTTTCTATGGCGAACAATTCAGCAATATCATCTGGATGGGCAAAATGGAAGGATCCGTTATTGCGGAAGTTATGCCCTCAGCCCGGATCAGAAGAGAGCAGGGAAAGTTCAATCTGCATCCGGCCTTGCTCGATGCAGCATTCCAGGTAATGTATGCTGATCTGATCTGGAACGACAACAACCATTCTGACAAAACAACCTACTATACGTCCATTGGCAAATACAGATTCATACATGCCATGACTGAATCAACCAATCTTGTGGTGAAGGCAATGGTTAAAAATGTGGGTAAAACGGATGAATCTAACCGGTACATGATCTCAGCAGATGTAAAAGTATATGATGATCAGAGTACACTGCTTTGTGAGTTTTACGATCTTAAGAGTGAAGTGATTGACAATAACAAAAAAGCAACATTCTATACCCAATCGCCAATAAATGCAAGAGAGGAAAAACATCAAAAAGGGGAAAAGAATGATAAAGGTGTTTATGATCTGATCATGGAAAGTAAGGATGAAAAGCTTCGTCTTGAAATCTTACACGATCATTTGAAAAAAAGTCTGGCCACCGTTACAAAAGCGGCTGTTTCCAGGATCAGTCTTAATATGACCTTTAAAGGTATGGGTGTTGATTCTCTGATGGCAGTCAAGCTGAGAAAATCGATCGAAGAGAGTCTGAATGTGAGATTTCCGGTAACTGCTTTCTGGGGACATCCTACTATTAATGAATTTGCGCTGTTTATTCGCGACAAAATCAATGTTGACAATAATCCGGCTACTGAAGAGGACGAGGTACGTATTCCGGTAAGTGAAAATGGCTGTCCTTTGAATATGCAGGAAAGTCAACCGGCAACATTCGTAAAAAGCACCGATTTAGATCTGGAAAAATTCGACAGCATGACCATTGACGAACTGGAAAACGAGATTGATAAAGAATTGGATGAATTATTGTAATACCACAATTAAAGTAATGAAAAATGGAATTTGGCAGGGATTATCAGGAAAAACTTAAAAAGTCTTTAATAGCAATAAAAAAGCTCAAGCTTGAAGTTGAGCGGTTAAACCGGCAACAGAATGAACCAATTGCCATTATCGGGATCGGGTGTCGGTTACCGGGCGATTCGGATACCCCGGAAAAATTCTGGGATTTGTTGCAAAATGGAAAAAGTGCCGTAAAAGAGATCCCTCCGGAACGATGGAACGTCGATGAATATTACGATCCGGAACCTGGTAAGCCCGGTAAGATCAACACTAAAAAAGCGGGTTTTATGGATGATGTCGATAAGTTCGACAACCTGTTTTTTGGCATATCGCACAGAGAAGCGCTGTTTATGGACCCTGTTCACCGTCTTTTATTGGAAGTCAGCTATGAAGCAATAGAAAATGCTGGCATTGATACGTCGGAGATATCAAACACCCTTACTTCCATATTCGTGGGTTTTGGAGAACCCAGTGAATATGGTGCCCGGCATATTCTGTCAGGAAATGCCTCGAATATCGATCAATACTCATTGACAGGGCATATGTTTACGGCAGCTACGGGAAGAGTTTCCTACCTTTTGGGCCTCAACGGGCCGAGTGTTGGCCTGGGTACCGGATGTTCTTCTTCGCTCGTGTCCATACATATGGCCTGCACCAGCCTTCGGACAGGAGAGTCGGACATGTCACTGGCAGGAGGGGTTAACCTGATCATTAACCCCAGCACCTTTATCGCTTTATCATCGATGAATGCCTTATCCGAAGAAGGGATATGTAAAACATTTGATGCTTCTGCAAATGGTTACGGACGAGGTGAGGGTGTAGGGATATTATTGTTGAAACGATATTCGGATGCTATACGTGATAAGGATCAGATATGGGGTGTTATTCGTGGTTCGGCTATTAATCAGGATGGCGCCAGCAATGGATTTACAGCCCCGAACGGAGCGGCTCAGGAAGCCGTAATAAAGGCAGCCCTGAAAAACGCAGGACTTAAACCTGAAGATATTGACTATGTCGAGGCGCATGGAACAGGCACAAAAATCGGTGATCCTATTGAGCTGGAAGCATTAAACAATGCCTATGCCAGGCACAAGGATAAAAACCATCCGTTGTACGTGGGGTCGGTAAAGACGAATTTCGGACATACTGAAGGAGCAGCCGGGGTTACAGGAGTCATAAAAACAATACTGGCCCTGAAAAACAAGGCTATTCCACCACACCTTAATTTTAAGGACCCAAATCCTTATCTCGATTGGGAGGATATGAATATCAGTGTGCCGACATCTCTGATTCCCTGGAAAAAAGATATCAGAAGAGCAGGAGTAAGTGCTTTTGGAGTCAGTGGCACAAATGCACATGTCATCCTGGAAGAGGCACTTCCCGAAGAAAATACTTCAAATTCAACGGAATACAAATCAAGTGTTGGTAGTGATTTATTGGTGTTTTCAGCAAAGTCAAAGCAGGCGCTACATGCATATGCGAAAAAATACAGCTCGTTCATCAGAGAGATGATGGCTCATAGCAATACAACGTTGAGTGAAATTTGTGCGAATGCGGCACTGCGAAAAAATCATATGCCGTACAAATATACCGTATCCGCAGATTCATTTGATATGATGCTTGAAAAGCTGGAGGCCGCAAATGAGCTGGGTATTGATGAGATAGAAAATCAGGTGGAACGAAAAAAAGTAGCCTTTGTATTTCCCGGACAAGGATCTCAGTGGGTTGGCATGGGACGTGATATGATGCAGAAAGATGCGGATTTCCGGAAAGATATTGAAGCCTTTGAAGCGATTTTTGCTGAATTCGTGGATTGGTCACTTACAGATATTCTCAACGACGAAAATGAGACTCTTTTTAATGAAATAGATGTTATTCAACCAACCTTATTCGCTATAGAGGTGGCAATTGCCCGAAAATGGGAACGACTGGGTATCAAACCGGATGGCGTGATCGGTCATAGCATGGGCGAAGTAGCTGCAGCATGTGTGGCCGGAATCCTTACAATGGAAGAAGCCTCAAGAATTATATGTTCACGAAGCATTCTGATGAAAAAACTGAGTGGGAAAGGAGCTATGCTCGCTACAGAACTAACCATTAAAGAAGCGGCAGGATGGATTAAAGGAAAAGAGGATCTGATATCTCTTGCCGTAAGTAACAGCAGGCAGTTTTCGGTTCTGTCTGGTGAAGTACAGGCTATTCATGCCCTTAAAGATGAACTTGATGCCAAGGATAAATTCTGCAGGCTGATCAAGGTGGATGTGCCTTCACACAGTCCGTTTGTTGACTCAATTACGGATGCATTGATGCATGATCTTGAACTAATAAAACCTGTAGCTGTTGAAATTCCATTTTATTCCACTGTGCAGGAAGATGAGGTCAAAGGGGATGCACTGAATCCGGGATATTGGGTGAAAAATCTGCGAAATCCGGTATTGTTTTATACGACTATGAAGAAGATGCTGGATGCTGATTTTGATGTGTTTATCGAAATGAGCCCGCATCCTGTTCTTGTGACTCCTTCAGAACAAATTATTGAAGAAGCAGGTATAAATGCATTCTCCATCCCATCACTGAGAAGAGAAGAACCGGAACTGATCACCTTTCTTCAGAATTTAGGGAATCTGTACAGGATTGGATTTCCTGTGGACCTTGAAAAACTCTATCTGTCGGATGTGAAAAGGATTTCTCTTCCTTCGTATCCATGGGATCATAACAGCTTCTGGCTCGATGAAATACAAAACAATGCATCAATAAATCATACTTTAACAGAAGTTTCAGAACAGGAAGAAGCGGATATTACCCAAAAAATCCATCAGTTAAATTCAAGAGAAGAGCAGTTATTGCTTCTGAGATCGTATCTGAAACAGGTGTTTGTATCCGTTACCGGAATTCCAGCATCAAACCTGAAAAATTCAACCAGGTTTAAAATGATCGGGATCGATTCCATGATGATCGTTCAGTTGCGGAAAGCAATTACAAGAGATTTACATGTGACCATTCAGGTTAAGGAATTCTGGAAGCATGATACAATTGATCTGCTGTCTGTTCAGATCCTGAACGATTTGCAACATATAAATGCAGAAAATCAGGACGAATCCGCGGATGCAGGATGGCTGGTTATTCCAAAGCAAAATGAAAATGCTTCAGGAAGGGTATTCTGTTTTCATGATGCAGGAGGGAGCAGTTCGTTATATTCAAAATGGTCCGAATTGATACGGGATGATGTTGAACTGGTTTTGATTGAATTGCCGGGAAGAGGATCAAACAGTCATCTTCCGGTGGTTACAGATTTTGAATTGATGATTGGCGAACTGACAAATCAGATAAAGGAGCTTTGTGATAAGCCATTTTGGTTTATGGGCCATAGCATGGGGGGAACGATCCTGTTTGAAGTGGCAAAAAGACTTAAAACAAGCCTTGATATCGAACCGGTAAAATTGTTTATTTCCGCTTCCCCTTCCTATGACGGATTTGTTCGAAAGGTCAATGCTTCCATGAGTGAAAATGAATTGTCCGGTATCTTTCCGGGATTTGAAAGAAGCAGATTTGGCGATGAAGAATTCTTCGATATGCTGCTGGAAATACTACGTGCCGATATAGCACTCCTGGATACCTATAACTATGTGAAAAATTCCACTCTGACGTGCCCTGTAACAGTAATTTTGCCGGATAAGGATGAGTTTGTTGTTAAAGAGGATATGCTGAAATGGGAAAATGAAACCCGCGGAGACTTCACCCTTATTATGAAAAAGGGAGGTCACAGATATATTGACACTGATGAAGAGTCTCTGACTGAGATGATCAATATCGAAATACAGTCGTTTTCATTGGAACACCTGGCGGCTTTAAAATAATGATAAAAAAATTGTAAATATGTCAAACGAATGGATTAAAAAACTGACAGGAACCTGGAAACTGGTATCCATGACCTATAAAAATGAAGATGGCAACGAATCAGATTTCTTTGGGGAAGATCCTGTTGGATATCTTATGTATGATGCGAATGGCTATATGAGTGCCCAGTTTATGATGCGCGAAAGAAAAATGTTTGAAACCGAAGGATTTGCCAGTGGCACACAGGATGAAATCATGGAAGCCTTCCGCAGCTATCAGGCATATTTTGGTAGGTTCAGACCCAAAAAAGATGAAGAATATGCCGTAATCCACACGGTGGAAGGATGTATTTTCCCAAACTGGAAAGGACATGAAGAGATCCGGTATGTACAGTTTGAAAACGACTTCCTAATCCTGCTGACGCCACCGATCCTGATTCAGGATAAGGAAATCGTGATCCACGCCAGATGGAAAAAAGTTTAACAGGCGCAGGGTGAATGGGTGTATTTCAGTTCGTGAAAATTTCCTGACAGCGCGTCCATAG
>JBNKDZ010000258.1:0-5180 GCA_050288525.1 Cyclobacteriaceae bacterium | reverse complement strand
CTGTCAGGTTGGTATCACTAAAAATTAAAATCCTCTTTCTACTTTCCTACTTTATGCTAAAAATCAATCAAACAACTTATGAAATTGTTCTTTTAATATCTTCAGGGTTTTCTTTTCAATGTTGGTCGAACGAGTAGTGCTTTTATTCAGATCGTACCAAACGTCGTCACCCAAATCAATATAGCTTCCTGGCTTCCGGGGTTTTTTGGTGTAGAAAACTTCAAGAGGAATATCCGGTGCATAAATCTTTTCCATGAGTTTATGACCCTTATTCCAGTCCAGACTGCCGGAAGTTGTCTTTTTGTTATTTATGGAAGTTTCAAGTCTAATCTCAAGCAGTGAAAAATAATAGGTAAGGGATATTTCCTTGGTAAGATCCGGATTGGTTGCTATGTCCAGGTATTTGACTTTTAGTGGTTTCTCCTTTTTTCCTGCTTCCAGTATTGCCTGAATGATCTCCTGAAGGAAATTCTCAACGATCCATGATTGGTCCGGAAAAAGAGTCATTGGATCGTCCTGATTTTGAATAAATACGGATATGCTTAGGTTCGGGTGGCTGTTTTCAGTCTTTTTGTCCCGCCAGTTTACCGAACGTAGTTTTTCTTTAATGGTTTGGTTCCAGATTTCCGAAAGAGAACCATTCCATTTGAAGTCATCATTCAGATTAAAACCCTCCTCAAGAATTTCTTCTTCACTTATCTCATGACGATCATAATATTCAAGAACAAAGTCTGCATGTGGTTTCGCTTTATCAAATGACAGTGTCAATGTATATCTGTGTGCATAGGGAGGCGGAATATGCTCAGAATCAAAGTCGATGACTAATTTTGAAAGATCATTAAATATATCTTTATTCATAATATCTGTGTTCGGGTTTTTAATCGGTTTATTTTGCCTGTATCCGTATATTCGAATTCCGGCAGGAACAGCATCTCTTTCGGACAATGATATTCCGGCAGGTTATCTGATAAGTACGCTAAAATTGTCTTAATTTCCAGCGATGTTCCAACATTTTCCATAATTAAAACAACCTTTTCACCAAGTTTGTCATCCGGTACGGAAGATATGAAAAAATTATTATCAATGTTCAGGTTTGAAAAAAGTTGCTCAATTTTTTCTTCTACTTGTTCCGGGTGAATCTTTATACCTCCACTGTTGATAACAAGGTCATACCTGCCAAGCCATCTGAAGGTTTTACTTCCGGTTATTTCAATTAAATCATTGGTTATGAGTTTGTTGTCGTTAAGATCAGGAGCGTCAATAACCAGGCAACCGCGATTGTCCAATGAAATTCCTATGCCTTCCAGAACACTGTAATCAGGTGTTGCTATCCCATCAAGCCGTTTTAAAGCAATATGACTTACCGTCTCGGTCATGCCAAAGGAATGATAGGAAGGCGTATTTGTTGAGCGGATCTTCTGTATAAGTGTATGATCAGTGTTCCCGCCCCCGATAAGTACTGCTTTTGGTATTCCGGGGAAACAAGAATTTTCTTCCAGAATGTGATATGCCTGGTAGGGGACTATTGCGATAAAATAGTTGGCAGGGATTTCCCGGATTTCTTTAAAAGGATTTCCGGAAGGCTCCGTCACCACCAGTTGCATGTTGCCTGCCATAGCTCTTACAATCATCATAATTCCGGCAATATAGCGGGCATCCAGACAAAGGATTGCTGTATCGTCTGACGTAAGGGCAAGATGAGAAATGGTTTTTCGGGCGCTATTCAGCATCTGTCTTCGTGAAATGGTTATCTCCTTGGGCTTTCCCGTAGATCCTGAGGTGTGAACAGGAAATTGTTCTTGCCCGGATAACCATTGGTGGATGAATTTTAGTGTATTTAGCGCATTCGTCTTTAAGGGATAGTTTGTATATGATTGGTTGAGGATATCCTCTTCCGTAAATATAAGCTCATCTATCCTTACCGGTTTCATCAAATCTGTACGTATTAGGGAAACTTGGGAAACTTGTCAAAATCGGGTTTTCTTTTTTCGATAAAAGCGTTTTTCCCTTCTTTGGCTTCTTCACTCAGGTAATAGAGCAATGTAGCATTACCGGCAAGTTCCTGGATACCGGCTTGTCCGTCCAGTTCGGCGTTAAAAGCTGATTTCAGCATCCGGATGGCTATAGGACTCTTCTCCTTGATTTTTTCTGCCCAGGAAACATAGGTCTCTTCAAGCGATTCCAGTGGAACAACTTTATTGACCAGTCCCATATCTTTAGCTTCCGTAGCATCGTACTGGTCACAAAGAAACCAGATCTCGCGTGCTTTTTTCTGACCAACAATACGGGCAAGATACGAGGCGCCGAATCCTCCGTCAAAGCTGCCAACTTTCGGCCCTGTCTGGCCGAAACGGGCATTTTCTGCAGCAATGGTAAGATCACAAATAACATGCAACACATGCCCGCCACCAATGGCCCATCCTGCAACTGCAGCAATAACAACCTTGGGAATACTGCGTATCTGGCGTTGCAAATCGAGTACATTCAGTCGTGGTACTTCATCGTCACCGACATAGCCACCATGTCCTCTGACACTTTGGTCTCCTCCGCTACAAAAGGCTTTACCTCCCTCTCCGGTGAGAATAATAACCCGGATGCTCTGCTCATCACGGCAATAATTCATAGCATCTGTCATCTCACTAACCGTAAGAGGTGTAAACGCATTATGAACCTGGGGGCGGTTTATACTAATTCGGGCTATGCCGTTATATTGTTGAAATAAGATCTCTTTATATTCAATTATCGTTTTCCAGGGGTATTTTAATTCCATTATTTTGTGTGTTTTTTAAAGGTTGTAAAAACTTCTTTGTTTGTTATTGGCGATGTTTCTATTTCCAGTATCGCAGTTTTTGCTGATCCGAAAAACGAATCAAGACATTTCATGAGTTCGTCTCCGGAAGAAGCACAAAAATAATCGAACCTATATTCTTTTGCTACATTTTTAGCTGTCAAAGTATGCTGAACCTCAAAATGTGTTCCGAGTTCAGGTTGGCGGGAAGGTCCGTCAATCATTCTGAATATTCCTCCTCCGTGGTTGTTCAATACGATAATTTTGAAATTGTCTGGTGTATAATCATGCCAGAAGGCGTTACGGTCATAGAAGAATGCCATATCTCCTGTGATGAGAATCTGCGTTTGGCCTTTGTCAAGAGCATGCCCGAGGGCCGTGCTTACACACCCGTCAATACCACTGGTGCCCCGGTTGCTGAATATCTCAATCGTCTTTTTCTGCATTATTCCAATCAGATTGGCGTAGCGTACAGTCATACTGTTGGCAAGGTGCAGCACGGAAGGTGAAGGAATATTTTTTAATATTATATGAACTGCTTCAAATTCACTAAAGCTGTTCCGGGGAAAGAAGGTCTCAAGTTTAGTTGTAGCTTCTTGTTCCTTCCTCTGCCAGTGTTGAACAAATTCATTTGACGGAGGTAACGTTTGGAGTAAAGACCTGAACAGGTCAAGCGGTTCTGATCGGATGATTTTTGTCAGAGACCGGAATGTATCAGGAACTTCGGCAGAGGGGCTGATATGCCAGTGTTCGGGATTTGAATTCCGGATGAAATTCTTGAGGCTTTTGGACAATACACTTTTTCCGAAGGTGATCAGTAGATCCGGCGATAGCTGCCTGATTTCTTCTTCCGGATTATTCAAAATTATGTCATGATGGATGACGACATTTTTAATGGTAAAGGTGTTTGAGACAAGATCACCTACAAGCACATAATTCCGGTCAGAATTCCCGTTAAACAATGAGATCATGCGTTCATTCCGGCCTTGTTGACCTGCCAGGATCACGATTCTTTCATATTTCCTGAGCGCATCTGACAATTCTTTTTTTGTGCCCTCATCCAATATCAACCGGCCTTCTTCCTGAAATATGATTTTTAAGGTTGTGTCATAGTCAAATGGCTCATTTTCTTCCGGGTAAAAGGGTTCACGGATCGGCACATTGATATGTACAGGACCTTTATCAGGGCATTTTGATATATTGATGGCTTCTGAAATGATTCTGCCGGCATACCACTTCAGGTCCGGATGATCTGTCGTGTCCGGAAAGGTGAAATGTTTTTTAATGTGGTTCCCGAAAAGGTTATGCTGCCGGATGGTTTGGCCGTCCTGTTGATCATGCCATTCGGGAGGGCGGTCAGCGGTAAGGACAATAAGGGGTATTTGCTGATAAAAGGCCTCCGTAACAGCCGGATACAAATTTGTGGCTGCAGTTCCGGATGTGCAGATCAGTGCAACAGGATTTTGCGAAGATTGAGCAATTCCGAGCCCTATATATCCTGCAACACGTTCATCTGGGATCACAAAGGTCTTTATTTCAGGATGTCGTGAAAAAGCCAGGATCAACGGAGCATTCCTGGATCCCGGTGATATAACGACTTTATTAATGCCATGACGGGCACATATTTCTGCGATATTGTTAATAGACTGGATGATCATTGGCCGTAAATATAATGTGACTGTGCCAAATACAGCTTATAATGCTTCAATATTTTTTATCTGGAAAATGGTATTTGTCCGTAAATGGCATCTGTGTAAACTTAAAAGACTAAAGATTAAGAATTTTAATTTCAACACGGCGGTTTTTTTTTCGTGATTCTTCGTAAGCATTGCTGGCAACAGGACGTGTAGCACCATACCCAACGGCCACCAGACGTTTTTTTGGAATTCCTTTGTTAACTAAAAAATCCATAACTGCTTTAGCACGTTCTTCAGACAATCGTAAGTTGGCCGAAGAAAGGCCCTGATTGTCGGTATGTCCGCTCAACTCAATCTCAAGGGTCGGGTTTTTTATCAGCAATTCGTACAGGCGATCCAACTCAGGTAATGACTCGGAAAGCATTTCTGGTTTACTCTGCACAAAAAATATGTTGTTTAACTGTACAACCTGTCCGACTTCGAGGGGTGTCAGCTTAAGATCAAGGGTCTTTTCCTGATATTCCTCCGTATTGGTATAATCTACGGACTGATTCAGGGAAATATATCCTTCTGCAAATACACGTATGTTGTATTTTTTGCCGACAGGAAGTACGATCTGGTAATCTCCGTTTACCGGATCAGATACGGCCATGCCATCTTCATCCGGATTTGGCATGCTTTCATAAAAGATATCTGCAATTATCGGTTGATTCGTCCGTGCATCCATCACCTTACCTTTAACAAGGATAACTGGG
>JBNKDZ010000257.1:0-5307 GCA_050288525.1 Cyclobacteriaceae bacterium | reverse complement strand
ATAGGCTCTTACGATACGTTCTTTCTTTGTTACATGGAGATATTTTCCTTCATTTTTTGGAAAAGTTGAATCCTCATTGGTAGTCTTTACACTTTTCCCCTTTATTTTAAAATATAACTTCCCATAATCACCATAAAGACCATCTTCAATTTTTTCCCTGATTTTATCATCAAGCAGAATCTTTACCTGATGCCATTCTTTTCTATGTGCAGGAATTTTTTCTGTAGTGGTATATACAACATCATCACCAAATTTATCATCATCATAAACTGAAATCTCAATTGTCTCTCCATCAAGTCCTACATGTTCAAAATAAATATATACTTCCTGCTTATATCCAGCAGTGGTTATTCTATTTCCATCTTCGTCTGACCAGCCTCCTTTAGTTATTTTACATTCCCGGATATTCAACTCTATTTTTAACGTCTTTTTAAGACTGTTTTCTATTACTGCATATAAAAAACACTTTCCTAAACTGTTTGCCTTAAGCTTAAGTTCATTTGTATTGATTATTCGTGTGCCTTTAACAGGACCTGAAGTATAATACCATCTTAGAATTGCCAGTTCTCCGGCATTCATTGGCATTAAAGCTTTCGCCAGATAGGTGTTTTCAGATCCCAATTTTGGATTTAACTCTCCAACTATCTGATTAATATAATTATGGGTCACTTCAAACTCCCAGTCGTCATCCCTGTCGTATCTTTTCGATTTTACAACGGCATTATAGCTGGAGACATAGGCCTCCAAAATGTGTTTACCCACCGGATAGTTCTGAGCAGGGATACTACCTCCGATAGCAAAATCTCCTATATCAGGAGTGTTGTTGAAAAAATGTTTCCATTTTACAATCTGTTGTTCGGCTTCTGTAAGATTGTCTCCATACATCCCTTTTGTTACGGAAAATGAGATCAGCTCATCAGGACGGATCACCTGGCGCTTTTCCCCGTTTACCGTACCCTCAATGGTTGTAACCGTATTTTTCTCCCCTAATAATTTTAACTCTGTACTTATACCATCTCCTATTCTTGCCGACACTGTATAATCCGACGCATTTTTTATCTCTGTAGTAGCGAATACAACACTTTTTTCGAGTGTACCTAGGCAACACTGACCTTCGTCTTCCAATTCCCAAACCAATTCATCAATTTCTTTTTGATTGGGAGGCATTTCAAATTCCAGATTGAACACTACCGGACCGATCCTTACCTTATACAAATTCCCTGATATTCTAATGCTATCGGAGATGATTTTCTTTATCGAATTATTTACAACAATAACATCGAGACTGCAACTTTTATCTGAACCGGAAACTTTTTTATTATCATTTAATGTCCTTTCACCCATATGTGCCTCGACACGATATGTGCCTGTTTCTTCAAAGGTAATCTCAAGTACATCTCCATGATTTCCAAATGCATACATCGGGCTCCCATCTCTTGTAACCATCCAGTCGATCTGTCGTTTCTCCTGTTGGTTTGCCTTTATTGAAAGTTTATGGGCCTCAAATTTGAGTGATTCTTCGGGTCGGATTTTTAAAGATTCGACATTAGTTGTCTGGTCAGAACTTACCTTTCCACATCTGATTGCATCAACATGGAACGGGCGCAATTTGTCTTCCTTTTTAAGTTCTTCCAGTTTCTCAGCATCCACCAGACAATTGGCTGCCGGAGCTGTTACAGATACATTCTTGAAATTCTGGGCATTGACTACAGGAATCTGCCCGTTTTGCATGATGGTAACTTTTCCTGATTTTCCGGAACATGTCGCTTCAGAGTTTTCCGATAATACATTGGCCTTTATGCTTTCAATGTAAATTGTCGAATGTTCTTTAGTCCATTGTAAATTGGCTGCGCAGGGAGGCGGAGGATTTGAACCGGTATTGCATAAACCGAAATTGAGATTTGTCAGTTTATTATCCAGTGTAGTTGCCACCATCTTTTGGGCACCTTGTGGATCATTCACATAGTATTTTCTGTGCGAGGTGACTACCAGTTGTGCAGGCATGGTTCCTAAAGTACAAGTACACAAAGCCCCCTGACATACCAGCATGCCATCTTCAACTGTTTTTTCCTGACCTGCCACACTATCATTTGTGTTTTCATCCGGTTGTCCCAAACCTTGCTGATCAGGATCTGCCAATTCACTGTCTGGAGATGGAGTAGTTGAATCTATATTGCTATTAATACTATCGGGAGAATTTCCCGGTAAATTTTCGTTGGTATTAGATGAATAATGTGTCACAGTAAAAATTAATATTGTGTGATGTTAAAAGTATGAATCGTATTTAAAGTATCATGTAGCGAGACTTCTATTCTGGCGACTTGTCGTGTTATTTTACCGTATTCCAGATCAAGAATGGTCTCCATGTTCATCTTTCCTTTCAGAGAAATCTTTTCTTTTCCGGTAAATCCCAGCTGTTTTTCAGCGACTGAAAGTAATTCCTCTTCATCAATTTTCTCCTGGTTTATACTTCCTTTTTCCGTCACTTTAACAGGCAAAACTTCCCTGTAACTCAATTCTTTTTTTGTGTCAAAATGTATCGATAGACTTGGGATCAACCCGTTAAATACAATAAAATCCGGATTTTTAGGCTTTAAATCATAATCACGATAGATGCCATTGAAGTACAATACCATAAAATGATCCTTGCTGAATACTTTCGCTAAGCTGTCTGGTGTTTCAAGAGATTCTTCCATGCTGTCGAGATATTTCTCTACCCTTTCGCAGCCATACCGTTTCATGATCTTTTCACGTATACCAATCCATTTCAACCGTATTTCCTTAAAATTCCGGATTTCCAGAATTTTTCCTCCTACATCAAGTAGTAGGTCCAGGTTATTAATTGCTTCAGCTGCCCAAATGGTTATTTCATCTACGATGCTCTCAGGAGCCTTTTTGTTTATGATAAAATCTGTTTTTCGAACCGAAAACAAGGGAAATCCATGCTGAAAACCTGTACAATGAACATGAACCGTATAATCCAGGCTTCCTGTTTCTGTTTCTTCGTAAATCTCATTCTCAATTTTTATAGAAACTTTGTATGCTTGAGGACGATCCCAATTCCTGAGTTCTACCTCTCCATTATGAGCTTTTACCTGTGTATTCATTTAGAACAACCGTACTTTTTCTCCACTTTGTAAATCAACTGTTTTTGCTGAAGCCAATTCCATGGCTTCTTTCGTACTATCTACCCGAACTTTCTCTGCATTATGTTCGATGTTTTTTGCTAATGTATTCGCATTTTCCTCTATCTGGGTAGTACTATTTTTAGCTGCCAGTGTAAAATCCTCCCCTGCATACACACTCATATTCTCCCGGGCACCGATGCTAATACTTTCTGAAGCACTTAGATCAATATTTTTCGCCGTAAAACTTAAATTCTCAGGCGCACTGACCAAAATACTTCCACTTACCGTATCCAGCTGTATCAGGTTACCCTTCTTATCGCTGATGGTGATCATCTCATTGCCTCCCTTATCGTTCAGCTCAATGGTATGGCCGCTTCTGGTCCGAATAGCTTTAATCTCGTTGCCATCTGTTTTCCAGCCGGATGCTTTGGCATTGCCATTGTAAAGTGTGCCTTTGACATATGGTTTTTCGATGTCTCCTCCTTCAAATCCAACCACTACCTCTTCGCCGGTCTCCGGAAGAAAGTATATTCCCTTGTCATGGCCGGCATGTGGCATTACCATCCGCAACCAGGGCGTCAGGCTCGTCGACCACGGAAACCGTACCCGCACACGTCCCATTCCTTCCGGATCGCTATTGTCTGTTACTATGGCTGTCTGGTCTCCGCTGTGTTGTACAATGTACGGATTGGTATCCGGAGGTGTGATCATTTCAAATGGTATGGCTTCAAATATATTGCTATAATTGCCATCGATAGAGGCCGTGTGGATCACTTTTGTTACGATATAGCTCCCGAAGTTTAATTTTGGCCCCTTCATTTCAATCACATGGCCTATTTTCAGGGAAGGATTGGTGCTTGTCCCGTTCATTTTGACCATATTACCCATCATACCGTCCTTTTTTAATTTGGCTGTTTCACGCAGTACCTGGTTCGAATTACTGTCAAGAGTTGGCTGCGTGAAATAGCGTTTCTGGTTGTGCAGGAAAAAATTGGACGCTTCATCTGCCATCGTTTTTGTGATCCCCTTCGCCATGGAATACGTTTCATTCGCGCTGACTTCCAGATCTTTACCATACCAGTAATCATGTGTCGTATGACTAAACTTTTGAGGAAGGATCTTTGTCTCCAGTTCAAATTCCTGAAGGTTCACACCATATACCAGGGTAGAAGTCTCGGCGGTGTTTTGTCCAAATACCAATTCAGTACCATCGTAAAACAGCCATTCCCCGAACCTTGAAGCAAGCCTGTGAAGAAATTCAAAATTGGTTTCATTATATTGAACGATATAGTGTGGTGAAGTACGATTTCGCGGATTTATTTTCACGATCAACTGATTTTCAGGATAGCCCGTTGTAGCTCTTCGTGCTATCGATTTAAGGTCCTGATCCATGTAAGAGGCACAATTGGCCCCATCTTCCATCAGGATGGTAGGACTGTATCCGCGCACATGGATCACACTGCCCATATGCTGGTGATCAGCTTTTGAGGATGCAATTTCTGTTACAAGCCCCCGGAAATGCCCGGTAGATATGCCGCTTTTCCAGTCAGCCGCCTGCATTTCTATTACAATCTCCTTCCCGACAAGTGATTTCGTGTCTTCAAAAAAAGTGGCCGTACTGCTTGAAAAACAATCAAGCCGGTACGTGATCTCAAATCTGTGATGGCCACTTATAGACTGTTCAATTCTGAGGTAGTCAAACCGATGGTATGAATTGCCGTCAAGATTGACAAAAATTTTTGTTTCTGATTGCATATGTGTTCTTTATGATTAAAAAATAAGCCAAACCTGTATCTCAAAAACTTATTGAAAGCAACAGGAAAAATACCGACATAAATATAACCAAATATATGTTACAATAGTATAAAAATGATGCAATAAAATATGAAATTAAGCATAAAGTGATAATGGATAGTAAGACATGTTTTCTATTGATTGAATGCGTTTTTTTATCCCATAATCAAACATAATAGCAGTTTGCATACATGAAGCAAAGAAAATTTAAATTTGTTTGTAACAGACATAACACATGACATTATGATAGTTATCAGATATTTTTTTAAGTTAATACTTCCACATATGTAGATAAGTATGTCCGACATAATACGGATCAGTTTGCAAATATGAGGGGAGATAAAAAAAATTGTTCCACTAAATAAACATGTCGAAGGGCAAATAA
>JBNKDZ010000256.1:0-4732 GCA_050288525.1 Cyclobacteriaceae bacterium | reverse complement strand
TGGGGGCTTAAAACAGATGGATTATTCCAGAATACCCAGGAGGTCCTTGATCATGTCAGCTCAGAGAATATTGTCATTCAGCCGGATGCTAAACCCGGAGATGTGCGATATATTGACCAAAATAATGATGGTAAAATCAGTGACCTTGACAAAGTAGAAATAGGCGATCCGAATCCTGACTTTGTCTTCGGATTTAACTTCTCCTGTAATTACAAAGCATTCGACCTTTTGTTTGTTGCAAACGGTGTTGCTGGCAATCAGATTGTTCAGTCATACAGAAATCACGCCGACAGATATTCAAATTATTCGACTGATATACTCAACCGGTGGATTGGGGAAGGCACATCCAACACCCTTCCAAGGGTAACAAATAACAACGTTAATTACCAGTTTTCTGAATTGTTTATTCAAAATGGTGATTACCTCAGGATCAGCAACATAACACTTGGGTTTGATGTGATGAAAGTGAAAGAGATCAAAGGGATCAGTCAACTGAGATTGTATACTTCTGTTCAAAACCTTGCCACATTCACGAAGTACACTGGTATGGATCCTGAAATCGGATTTGGATTAGACAATGGTTCTACAGATAAATTCTCATCGGGAATAGACCTTGGCTATTATCCTCATCCAAGAACAATATTATTTGGTTTAAGTGCGACTTTTTAAACAACTACCATAATGAAAACGAAAATATTAGCAGTTATCACACTTACGGCATTGTTGGTCAGTGCCTGCTGTGACAGTTTTCTGGATACGGAAAATCTTACTGCAAAAAATGATCAAAACTACTATTCAACACCCGAGGAAGCCAATGAAGCATTAACCGGATGTTATGATGCGTTACAACTTGTCTATTCATCATCCAATGTAGCATTACCTGTGGCATCACAAACCATGTCTGATCTTTGTTTTGGCGGCCTGGGAATAACAGATGGCGACGGATATAAGATGATAGATGAATTTGACAAATCTGTATCACCAGAAGATCTGAATATGTTCGAAGACAACTGGAAAAACTATTACAAAGGTGTTTTCAGATGTAATTCACTGATCAATAAACTTGACAACGTTGATTGGGAAAATTCAGGTATACGGAACACTATTGAAGCTGAAGTCCGGTTTTTACGAGCATATTTCTATTTCGATCTGGTAAAAATGTTCGGAAGAGTCCCATTGCTTACAGAACCGAGTACTGAAAATGTGCCACAGGCAGAACCGGATGCCATTTATACGGTCATTGCCGAAGACCTTCTTTTTGCCGTTAATCATGCAAGTACCAAAACGTATGAACAAATTGCCTCAACAGAACATGGTCATGTAACCAAGTGGGCTGCAGAATCTATGCTGGCAAGAGTATTTATGTACTATACTGGTTATTACGGACAAAATGATCTTGTTGGATTGGTATCAAAAAGCGATGCTCTAGGTTATGTTGAAGATGTTATCACCAACAGTAAACACGGACTTGTCGATAACTATTATGACCTTTGGCCGGCTGCTGCTACCTATGAAGCAGCTAAAAACGGTTTGCCTATCAGCCAAAACACCTATGCCGGCGAAACAAATAAGGAAATTGTATTTGCAATTAAATATACCTATACAAGTGATTACAACGGCAATACAGACGGAAATCACTGGCTGGTTATAAACGGCATCAGAAATACGAACTGGGCTTCAAACGGCTATGGGCTCGGATGGGGCTCAGGTGCTGTGCTGAAAGAATTTTATGATTCCTTTGATGCAGATGATGACAGAAAGGAAGCCTCCATTATGGCAGTTAATGAAGAAGGGATCGATTATTCTCAGGATAATATCAATGATTTGAAAGAATATACCGGGTACTTCACGAAAAAATACATACCTACCTGTGACTCTGCGGGAAGAAGCCAGGTCGACATATATGGCGGAACGAACTTTATGATCGGCCAGTTTCAGGACTATTTCTGTATCCGGTATTCGGACGTATTACTGATGGCTGCAGAATTGGGCAGTGCCAACGCTGTTGATTATGTAAATCAGGTACGCCGACGTGCAGGTATAGAGGATGATTTAACTGCCGTTGATAAAGATATCATCTATGAAGAACGTAAGAAGGAATTTGCTTTCGAAGGAATTTGGTACTGGGATCTGCTCCGGTATGACAACACCCTTCAGTATGCTGTAAACAAACTTTCCTACAACGGAAAAATATATTTGGGAGGCGTAGAAGGAACCAAGGTGATCGATGGCAATAATATCCTCAACACACGCGGATTATTCCAGATTCCCTACAACCAAATCACCCTTTCGGATGGCGTTCTGATTCAAAATCCCGGATGGTAACCTATTATAAATTAATTAAGATCCAAAATCATGAAATATATATTAAATATAAAATCTCTGATGTTGATGGCTGGAATATTTTCCATGCTGTTCATGTCATCATGTGATAAAGATGAAACGCTGGGTTATGATCATCTTGATTTTAATCCCAGAATAAACGAAAACTTCAGCTTTGCCGTTGAAGGCAATAATGTTGTTTTTTCCACAACAATGATGGGAAATGTATGGTTTAGCAAAGACGGAAGGGATTATATGACTGTTGACGGTGTAGCAAAGGCATTTATTGCCAGAGAAGGCACCTATGAGTTTACGTGTACCTCCCTTGGAAGTGGTGATATGATCACTTCTACTCCATTCGAAGTAGTTATCGAACAAACAGATTATTCATACCTCAAAAATGAAATGTGGATAAATCTCACCGGAGGAAAAGGCAAATCAAAATCCTGGAGACTTGATATTACCTCTGAAGGTCTAGTGTCTGACTTGTGGCCTGCCCCGGTTAGTTTTGCCAATGATGCAAATTACTCAAGCTGGACGTATATCCCTACAGGCCCAGATGATGTTTCATTTCTTAACTGGGCTCCTGATTGGGAGGGGAACACGTGGCTAATGCCTGCGGCAGATTATGGCACGTTGACTTTCTCAGCCGACGATCAGGTCATTACTTCCGATCGTCCTGAGGAAGGAATCAGTAATGAAACAGGATCATTTGATATAGATACCGTATCATGGATGCTCAATATTTCCGGAACAGTGATCCTGCGGGATCCGGGCAGAATACCTAAGTTTGATGACTGGTCTAACGTCCGCATTTTCACGCTCACAGAAAACAAACTTGCTTTAGGTGTCAAACGCGTTCGTAATGACGCTGGCGATCCCGATCCATGGATTGAAGTCTTTAACTTTATCCCGACTGACTATGTGATTGATCTGGAAGAATTTACCTGGACAGAACCTGTCAGGACTTCCTTTACTGCAGCTGATCTTGAAGGCACCTGGGTGTATGCTGCCGTACCACAAAACTGGGTTGGTTGGACTGGTACAGGAGACAGGGGAACAGTAAACCCTTCAAAACTCCTTAACAGCTGGACTACCCGGGATGGTATAGTAAACGATCTTACTTCCTGGGGAGCTTCTGATGCCGCTGCGGTATTTACAGCAAACGATGCAAAGGAATTCACATTTAATAACGATGGCACATGTACGCTAGCCGGCGTTGCCAATACCTACACAGTGACAGATGGTGTTATAACATTCGGGACAGATCTGACAGATGAATTTTCCTGTGTTTGGATCGGTCTTTCCGGTGCCGGCGCATCAGTTCTTGATGTGAAGCTAAATAACGATGGTTCTGATTATGTGGACGACGGAAGCATCTGGATTGGACAAAAGAATGGTGACAAGGACGAATCGTCTTGTATCCATTTAATGAAAAAATAACAGGAACTTCATTTTGAAATTGAACCCTAAATAATTAGTTATTAATATTATATTGATAGAGGATGTTGATTTGGAATTGTCAGTATTACAAAACCAGGTCACATCCTTTATTCTGCTTACTGTTTTACATTGATTATCGTAATAAAAAAAATTAATTTGCAATAGCCTTATAATTCAAAATATCCCAAAAATGAAAAGTCACCTGATAATTTTTTCGCTCATCTTCATAAGCCTGTTTTGTGTTCTATCTGGTTGCAAAGACAAAAACAGTTTAAAAAGAACAACAGAAAATTTCAATTCCGGCTGGGAATTTTCTCTCGTTGATACGGCTGTAAACACCTCAGATTCCACATCCTGGCGACTGGTAAGCCTGCCTCACGATTGGAGCATTGAAGGAAGTTTTTCAGAGGAACATCCCGCGACATGTGGTGGTGGCGCTCTCCCGGGAGGTAAAGCCTGGTACAAAAAAACCTTTTCTGTGGTTGAACAGGATACCGGCAAACTGGTATTCATACATTTTGACGGCATCTACTGGAACAGCGAAGTATATCTTAACGGACATCTTATCGGCAAAAGACCTAACGGATACATCTCTTTTCGTTATAACCTCACTCCTTACCTGAAATACGGAAAGGATACAAACGAACTGCTGGTCAAAGTCGACAACTCCGACCAGCCGAATTCAAGGTGGTACAGCGGATCGGGGATGTACAGAAATGTATATCTGATAAAAACAGATAAGATCCATCTGGATACCTGGGGAACTTATGTGACTACACCACAAGTAAGTAACACCATTGCTGAAGTAAATATATCCTCAACCATCGTTAACTCCTTAACTACCAAAAAAGAAATTCAGGTTTTACACACCATAGTTGATCCGGATGGAAATATCGTAGCAACTGTAAAATCACAAAACATTTTGGATCCCAACTCTACAAAAACAATTGAAACAAAAACAACAATT
>JBNKDZ010000255.1:0-1945 GCA_050288525.1 Cyclobacteriaceae bacterium | reverse complement strand
TATTGAAATGGATCCTGCTTGTGGCCGTTGTTGCGCTGGCAATAAAATTATGGTTTGGTGAATTCGGCCAAATGTCACATTCAGACATCAATCTGTAACAATTTATTCAATTATTGACAAAACAATTATTACCTTTGCGGTCTTGAAAAATAATATTGCCGGTTATGCTAAGAACACACAATTGCGGACAGTTACGCAGTGAAGATATAAATAAGGAAGTTACCCTTTGCGGATGGGTACAACGGGTACGTGACAAAGGAGGAATGATATGGATCGACCTCCGTGACAGGTATGGTATTACCCAGCTTATATTCGATGAAAGCAAAACTCCGGAGGAGATCATCAAAAAAGCCCGCGAACTGGGCCGTGAATTTGTTATCCGGACTTCCGGAACAGTGGTTGAACGTTTTGCTAAAAATGACAAAATGCCAACCGGCGATATTGAGATCAATGTCTCTTCCATTGAAATATTAAACAGGTCAAAGGTGCCTCCTTTCATCATTGAAGATGAAACAGACGGAGGAGAGGATCTACGCATGAAATACAGGTATCTTGATCTGCGACGTAATCCCGTACGAAAAAACCTTGAACTGCGCCATAAAATGCTGCAGGAAACCCGCAAATACCTCGATTCGCAGCAGTTTATCGAAGTAGAAACACCATTTCTTATTAAATCCACCCCAGAAGGTGCCCGTGACTTTGTCGTGCCTTCAAGAGTGAATAACGGGGAGTTTTATGCACTGCCACAATCTCCCCAGACCTTCAAACAATTGCTGATGGTATCGGGCATGGATCGGTATTTCCAGATCGTGCGCTGTTTCCGCGATGAAGACCTAAGGGCAGACCGTCAACCTGAATTCACACAGATTGACTGTGAAATGTCTTTCATCTCACAGGAAGATATCCTTTCCACATTTGAAGGAATGATCAAACATCTTTTCAAATATGTGTTGGATTATGACCTGAATGAAGTGGAACGCATGAGTTTTGACGATGCCATGAAATATTATGGTTCGGACAAGCCGGACATCCGGTTCGATATGAAGTTCGTCGAACTGAATGATGTGGCACAAGGAAAAGGATTTAATGTGTTCGACAGTGCAGAGCTGGTTGTAGGTATCAATGTGCAGGGTGGCGTTTCGTATACCAGGAAGCAGGTAGATGCGCTTACTGATTATGTAAAAAGGCCTCAGATCGGAGCAAAAGGACTAGTATATGTACGATACAACGAAGATGGAACGCTGAAATCTTCTGTCGATAAATTCTACAGCCCGGATGATCTGAAAAGCTGGGCGGAGAAAATGGGTGCTCAGCCAGGCGACATGATGTATGTGCTCTCCGGCGAAACAGGCCATACCCGTAATGCCCTTTCCGAATTACGCCTCAAGCTCGGAGAAGAACTCGGCCTTCGCGACAGGACCACGTTTAAAGCATTGTGGGTCCTTGATTTTCCTCTGCTTGAATGGGATGAGGAAACCAAACGGTTCCATGCCATGCACCACCCGTTCACCTCTCCAAAGCCGGAAGATCTTTCAAAACTGGCTACGGATCCAGGAGCTGTGCGAGCCAATGCTTACGACATGGTGATCAATGGTGTTGAAGTAGGAGGAGGATCCATCAGGATCCACGACCGGAAAATACAGCAACAAATGTTTGATGCTCTTGGATTTACAGAAGAAGAAGCCAGAAAGCAGTTTGGCTTCCTGATGGATGCCTTTGAATTTGGTGCTCCTCCTCACGGTGGTATCGCGTACGGTTTTGACCGTATTTGTGCCCTGTTCGGTGGATCTGATTCAATTCGGGACTACATAGCATTCCCAAAAAACAATTCAGGAAGAGACGTGATGATAGATGCGCCTGCTACTATTTCAGATGAACAGCTTGATGAGTTGGGACTGGAACTGAAAGACTAAAGGGTATAGAAAAATATTAAAGGGGAAGATTA
>JBNKDZ010000254.1:0-4611 GCA_050288525.1 Cyclobacteriaceae bacterium | reverse complement strand
CACGGATTGTTTCGCTCCCGGGAAATCCACAAAGTACAATCCGGATTGTTCAATTTGCACAGGTTCCGGAATATGGGGAACTGCAACATTTTTAGCTTCCCACTTTTTATTCAGATCCTGAAGGGCTGTGATTACTTCCTGCTGGTTGATCTTTCCGACAATATGCATTCTGGATACAGAGGGTGAGAAATTTTTGTTGTAAAAATCTTTAAGGTCTTCGATGGTGATTTCCTGAACGGATATTTCGGTTCCTGAAATAGGATAGGCAAATATATGATCATCCCCATAAATAAGCTTTTTGAACGTTTTCGAAGCAATGCTCACCGGATTAGCTCTCTGCATCCGGATCTGCTGAATTGTCTTGATTTTTATCCGTTCAAATTCAGTCGAATCCCAGCGCGGCTCCAGCAATAGTTCCTCAACAAGGTCCAGGGTCTTTTCAAAGTTCCTGACCAGCGAACTGCCTTGTATCGTTATGGATTCCTCTGAGGTATACATGGATATAGAAGATCCCAGCAGATCAATTTCTTCTTCCAGCTCTTCCGGTGTTTTTGTAGCGGTTCCTTCCATCATGATATCGGTCATCAGGTTGGCAACACCCGGTTTCTCCATATTGTCATACAAATGGCCTCCGTCAATAACGATATTAAAATTCACCAATGGCAGTTCATCATTTTCAATACCATATACTTCCAGTCCATTGTCAAGTTTGGTTGTCCATACTTCAGGAATGTTTAGTCCTGGAAGCTCCTGTTCTGCCGGTTTTACGGATCGGTCGAACTTGGAGGGTGTTTCTTCAATTTTTTCATCCTCAGGAGTTGCTTCTGCGACTGCTTCTCCTCCCTGCTCATCTACTTTCTCTTCAACAACATCCGCCTTTTCAGAACCTGCAACGATCTTATCCATCTGACCCTTAGGCACGAAACTGGTCACGACATAAGGCTTATCTTTGATGTAGGTATTGTACACACGAAGAACATCTTCTTTAGTGACTGCCCTTATCTTTTCGATATCTTTTTCAATGTAAGAAGGATCATTGGCAAAGACACTGTAATATGCCAGTTGAAACGATTTGCTAAGAATACTCTGCAACTGGTTGTAAAACTGGGTCTCAAGACTTGCTTTAACACGTTCGATGTCTTTATCTGTCAGGGTATCTTTTTCAAATTTATCAAATGCTTCAAAAACAGACTTTTCAATGGTATCGAGTCCGAATCCCTGATTGGCTGTGATGTTGATCCTGAACATTCCGGCAACTTCTTTGCTATCCGTATAGGCGTTGGTTTCCGAAGTAAGGCCTTTCTCCTTAACTAACACTTCGTACAAAGGTGCTTTTTTCCCATCAGACAGTATCTCTGCCAGAAAATCCAATGCATAGCTATCGTTATTGAATTGCTCTACTGTTGGCCACACTATATTCATCTGCGGAACCTGGGCAAAGTTATCTTCATGATAGAGTTTTTTTGTCTCATTCAATGTGACATTCCGGACATTAAGTGGCTCCGTTTCATTACCTTTTTTTATTTCACCAAAATATTTTTCTACAAGTACTTTAACACTATCAGCATTATAATCACCGGCGATCACCAGTGTGGCATTATTTGGTCCGTAAAAATTATCGTAAAACTCGCGCACATCATCAACAGTGGCTTTTTTAAGATCCTCCATTTCACCTATCACCTGCCAGTTGTACGGATGGTCCTCCGGAAATATCGCTTTTTGTATCACATAATCCGTATGTCCGTAAGGCGTATTATCAACCCGTTGACGTTTTTCGTTGACCACAATATTTTGTTGATTGGCAAAGGCTGACTGTGTGATGGTATTTTTGAAAAAGCCCATCCTGTCTGATTCAAGCCATAAGATCCGCTCCAGCGCACTTTTTGGGACTACTTCATAATAGATTGTTCCGTCATCCCATGTGCCGCCATTTACCTCACCTCCTGCATCTTCAACAGTTTTTATAAATTCATCCTGTGCAACATGTTCAGATTGCTGAAAGAGCATATGTTCGAAAAGATGTGCAAAACCCGTTCGTTGTGGTTTCTCCCTGTTGGATCCCACATGATACAAGATAGCCACCGACACAATAGGATCGGATGCGTCCTTGTGAAGGATTACATCCAAACCGTTTTCGAGCGTATATTTCTCATAATCAAGAGATAATGATTTATCAGCATCCGGTTTATCCTGGCTACAGGAAAAGAGAACCAGAAGGATAAACAAATAAAGAGGTAAAGATTTGATACGATTCATAGTAAAAGAATTTTAGTGTCGTCATAAAATTATTAAAAATGTTCCGAATACAAACGGATTTGCCTCTTAATAATCTGAGTTGTCTATTGATAAAATTCTAACACTGCGGTCTCTGCGTATTCCGTTGCTACCCTTCGAGTAAAACAAGATCTCCATAATTCGGGAAGACACCATCTCCAGAGAAAGCAATCATACACCCAGGATTCTTTTATATACCTACTACCAGAAACGGGGGCTCTACCCAATGCTATAGAATAATGGTAGTAATTACTGTACAATTTGGCAGAGCCTCTTTTTTGAATGCCACGTCTTGTTCAGACAAACCATTATAAACTAAATTTATCCTTTTAAGTTTTTTTAAATTCACAATAGATTCCGGAAGAGTTGAAATCTTATTTTTCATTAATTCAAGTCTTTCTAGATTTTGAAGTTGATCAATTCCATCAGGAATTTCAGTAATTTCGTTCTTATAAAAACTTAAGATTTTAAGCTCCTTTAATTCCAATATCTCCATTGGGAACTCTTCTAACTTTTTATTATGCAACTGAAGTATCATTACTTGAGTTTTATTTTTTAATGCCTTTTTAAGGTTTTTATATACCTTATATTCAGCATATTCTCCAGAATACCTTTGAGTCTGACAACTTAGACAGGCAATAATTTCTATTATAATTACAAAAAACAAATTGGTTCTCATCGCTTTTTAGAGTTTACAAGCCTTAAAAGTAAACTTGGTGAAGTATTATCTCTTCTTCTAGCCCCCTGTAGGTAGCAACGCGGTCCTACGACCAATGTGGTGTATTCTACTACAATAACAATTGAATTACAATAGTAATTGAAATTATAAACAATAAAACAAGTGAGATCAATCTAAGCTTTTTTACATTTTCCAACAATGGAATTATTTCTTTGTCTTCATCTTTAATATTTATATTGAAATAGTAAAAAAAATACAAATAATTAATTGGATTTAAAAATTCTAAAATACTGTAATTTAATTTATTTGTTTTGTCCTTCACTTCTGAACTATAATAATTAAAATACATTCTCTTCAAATATGATGTGGTATAAATAGAAATAAATAACATACTACCAAAGAATGTTGTACTCATGAAAAGAATATCTTTGATTTTAAGAGTCTCCATTATGTTATCTTTATTATATTCTTTTTAATTCATTCTCACGAACTCTCTTCCCTACTGGTCGTAGGTACGGTCCTACGACCTACCATCAAATAGAGCGTCCGCTCGGTCTATCAAATATGCACCAACTCTATTTTTCCTTTTACACCTTGCTCATAGCTCGCACAACTGCTCCTTTGCCAGGACACCGGATTATCTACAAATCCTGACACTAATGGATTGTTATGGATATATTCAATCCGTTGTTCAATCATTTCGCTTGTCATCAAATCTATTGGATGGTTATGTCGTTGCCATAGCTGGAAACTGTTGTTCCTGCTATTCTTCTTCCCTGCCCTTTCAAACATCCACAACAACCACTCCTTCCGACTCTCACCGGGATGATCTTTTATTGCTTTCTTTAGCTCTCCCGATGTATAGCTCTTAAAATCATGGATCACATCTGACAAATTCCTGTTTTCTTCAACACTTAATATCAAATGTACATGACTTGTCATAATACAATACGCGTGAACTCGTAATCCTTTTTTCTCTCGACAATATTCAAGACTTTCAAGAATTATTTCTCTGTATTCGTCACGAATAATAAGATCAATCCAATATACAAGTGTAAATGTAACAAAATAGAGTGCCTGTTGGTCTCTGATAGCCTATTTTATGGCCATTTTAAAAAAATTGTTTGGTTTTGGTTTTGCAAATATATGTGTTTCGTAGCTGTTTAAATTGATGTTTTGGTTGGTTTTTGTTTGGCTTTTGGATTTTTTTGGCTGTTTTGCTCTTTGATGCTTCCGAGCGGACGCTCTATGCGGTGGTGGGTCTTAGGACCGCTGCGCTTAACCTAATACCAGTGTGGGGCTCTTCCGTTTCTTTCTAATTCCCTCATACAGGCCCAAGATTTTAAATCCTTAGTTTTTCCTGCTGTAAGGATATTTGGGCGTAGATGCAATCATACGCCCAGAACTACTTTTCTTTTACATACTTCACCCAGAAACGGGGTGGCCGTACTATCAACCCCAGTTTTAATAACAAATCTTAATCTCATATTTTTGAAGCTCCTCATCAATTAATTTCAGGATTTTATTGAAGTCTTTCCGTTCTTTAATTTTATTTGTCAAAGAATTACATTTTCCTTTAGATCTAAAACTCAGTTTATCTCTACGGATCATCCGAACAATATTATCCTTTCTAAACTTTAATGTATATATCCAATATC